>NZ_FPLG01000120.1:0-42784 GCF_900120065.1 Moritella viscosa | reverse complement strand
GCAGCTGCAGACAGATGGTGAAATAAAACAGGCCAGTCAGAAATCAATTGTTGAAGCCCAAACCAGTGAGCAGCATTATCACGAACGCAGCACTAAGGTCGCTACGCACGATATTAATAAAATAGACGGTAACCAAGTAAATGAAATCATGGGGGCATTAAAAATACTCGTCGGTGAAAAGGCGATTATTACCTCGTTGGATAACCTGCTTTTAGGCAGTAACAAAGAAGTTAAAATACAAAGCGCAGAAGACATGCATCTCGACAGTGCAAAATCACTGATCATTAAAGCCAAGAATATAACCGAAGATGCAGACACGATTAAATTAAATGGTGGTACCGGAGTGATTAACTGCGCCAGTATTTGCCCGTTTATGGGTAAACCACATGTGGACGGTTCAACAACAGTATTTGCGGGGAAATAATATGGCACTAAGTAAGAGATCATTAAAAGCAAAGTTGGAAACAGAGCTTAAAGCCCAAGGTTTTGTACTTGATGGTGAGTTTGCAATGGCTGGTAAATTTGCTGAAGCGATCGCAAATGCGGTTGTTGATGAGATAACCGAGAATGCTGAAGCAAATGTAATGGGCGGTAGTTCGGCTGGAAAACACAAGATTAATTAACGTTGCAGAATAGACGTCGATGTCTATTATCGATGACAAGGTTTAGATTGAGTCAAGACGATTAAATAGCGGCCAACTGGCGACTATAGCATAACGCATGCGGCTATATGCAAAGAAAGGATAATTCAAGAATTCACTCCCCATTAGCTAAAAAAGAGGTAAGTATTTGTAAATAAAAAGACCTCAATGAGGTCTTTTTATTAGCTTATTAACGTACATGTGGTCGACATGTGGTCACTTATAAATAATAAGTCATTATATTCAAGTACTTGAATGTAGTATAAAAACACCTTCGGGTGGCTTTTTTATTTGTGCATTTTATACCTTCTGAGTCTATATTTTTAATATGAGGTCGAAAAATTAATGTTTTTATTTACGTTCAAATTGCGCCTCAAGATTTACTTTGTATTCTTTAGGAGTGTTAATAATGGAAATGTCACGGCCTCATGATGGAATAATTGTTTTGCAGATAGCTAACGATCTCGACACCGAGCACGTAGTTAGTATTCAGCCGAAATTAGAAGCCTTAGTTGATGAGTATGCTGAAAATATTATTTTAGATTTTTCAAAAGTCCACTTTATTGACTCAACCGGTATTGGCGCAATTGTTTTTTTATTTAAAAGATTGACCTCACAACGCCGAACTCTTTCTCTACTTAAAGTTTCAGGCCAACCTTACAAATTGATGACGATGTTACGTGTAGAAAACGCAATTCCTTTTATTGAAAACATAACTGAATGTGACGCAAGTCGCTCGGCATAAGTACAAGGCCGTAAGGTATTAAATGAATAAATTAATGCTATGGGTAGCTATATGCGTTTCTTTTTCTGCTTGTACAAATTGGCCACAAGAAGGCTATTTTGAAAATACGATTACAGATACAGAGGTACGAGTTGAATTTAAACAACATTATTCGTATTTGAATTTGCACTTTGCAGTAGCGAACCTGCGGGGTGCCAAAAAATGTACACCAGCCTATGTTAAAGTGGTCGAAAATATTAATAGTCGAGTTGAAAAAGTAATTGCCGTAGAAGACCCGCGAGATATAAAAATTGAAATGGCTATTTTAGAACGCCATATAACGGATTTAGTTGTTAATCTTAATCGAGTTAGTGCTAGTACTAATTGCGCACAACCGCCACGTTTATTTACCTCGAACTTTGTTCATCCTTTAACTTACCAACTCGACCTCTTGTTGTACTGTGCCCCACAATTTGAAGTAGATAGCGCTGTTTTAACTGAGCTATATAAAGTGTGCCTTCGTCAGGTTAGCCTTTTATTACTAGATAACCCTGATGTTGTGATTGAATATACTAAATATAAGTTGTTTGAAAGTAGGGGAAAACCAATAGCTGAGGATCCAAACATAAATTACAATCAAGGCATCGTTTTTCATGATGTTAGTACGACTGTCGATGTAAATAATGAGTTTAAAGATACATTAAATAATCGTAACGATGAAGCTTATAATGACCTAATGCGTAAATATTTAATCTTTGAGCAAGTACCAAGTGTGAGTGTTCAACAACTATCTAAATTAGAATTTAATATAGAGGAAGAACATACTCCTGCACTCGTCCATGAAATTCAATCCTCCAGTGATGTTAACCATGAGCAAAAATATAATCCTGACGTTGAATATGCGACAAATTTAGATGATGTTGCATTATTTAATTTACGTACAGATACGATTCTAAATTATGTCTCAGATCTTACGGCGAATGAACAAAAAAATAATGTTATTTATGAAGACCTAAGGCTTGATGTTACACCACCAAAAGCTCCTGTAATATCAACACTTATGTGGCAATCAGAGAGTAATAAAAAGGTTAACCATAAGGTAAAAAATTGGCGTTTCTTACTGACTGAGGGTGAGCTGTTTAGTGATGCGGAATTGCCGAAAGGATTCGCTTTATGAAAATAGTATTATTTTGTTTTGCTTTATTATTCACATCTTCAATCGCTTTTGGTGAAAATAAATTCATTGATTCGGGTGATCAATTGTTTATTTTTATGTCTGGCGAGGAGGATTTTGAAAAACCATTTCAAGTCGACGCAAGTGGTTTTATCCAATTACCTGAAGTTGGGAAGGTACATGTAAAAGGTAAAACTTTAACTGTTGTATTAGAGGAGCTAAAGCAATCTCTTAGTGTCGTATTCCGAGATATATCAAAATTATATATTGAGTTTAGAGCTCGAGAAAAATTAATCACGGTGTTAGGTTATGTGAATGATCCTCGTGAAGTTGTATTACCAGAACTTGGTAACGTACAAATGGCATTGAATAAAGCGGGGGGAATGTTGGCTGGCGCACAGCTTGATAATATGCAACTGCAACGAGGCGCTGAAGTCATCATATTTAACTTCAAACGTTATTTAGAAACAGGAGATGATAATGAACTTCCAGCATTGAAATCTGGAGATATTATATTTGTCCCATCATCGCCATTGACCGGTAACGTGCAGATGACTTTTGATGCTAGGTCATTAAAACAGGGTGGGGACGCAAGTGATACTCAAAAAGCCGTGACTGTTTTCGGTGAGGTTAATGCACCTGGCACATTTTCCTATGTGCCGGATATGACAATTATTGAAAGTTTAATGAAAGCGAATGGTGTTACGCGTTATGCGAATGTTGGTAAAATTAGAGTCATGGGGAGTAAGGCTCCACAAACGTTTGATTTAAAATTATATCTTGATACAGGCGATATGTCTAAGTTACCTAAGATAAACCCTGGTACGACTATTTTTGTGCCTATTCAGGTTGAAGACATCAAAGTTGGCTTACAGGTCGTGTACGTGATGGGGCAAGTGAATAAACCGGGCGCTTTTGAAGGACGTAAGGGGATCACCTTTATGGACATGTTAGCAAATGCTGGCGGGCCGAATAGATATGCTGATACTCAGCAGATTAGAGTTCTTAAAGAAAATGGTGAAACGTTTCGCTTTGATTTAAAAAAATATTCAGATGATCCTGAAAACAACCCATTTCCCGTTATTGAAGGGGGAGATGTGATTTTCTTACCAGAAAAAGCCGATATGATTGAAAAATCATGGCTCGTTGAAGCACACGATGAAGCAATAAAAATTATTGGAGCGGTCAAAAATCCGGGGCGTTATCAATGGGATGATGATATGACATTCCTTGATCTACTTGGCCATGCAGAGGGACCAACCGAGAAGGCTGATTTATCAAAAGTAATGATTATTGGTAATGATGGTTTAGGTGAACGTCTATTTTTCGATTTAGAACAGTTTATGAAAGTCGGTGGTGATTATTTAATTCTACCGCAGTTATCTGCGGGTGATACAGTCATGTTCACGGAGTTACCGGATGATCCGACAGATAATAAATCAAAGTGGATAAAGCAAGAATCTGAATCTTCTATATATATTCTTGGTGAAGTCGGTGCGCCAGGCCGATATGCATTTAACAGTCAGTTAGATTTCTTAGATTTATTATCTGCAGCAGATGGTCCGACTAATAATGCAGACATAAAGCATATAAAAGTAACCCATCGTAATAAACGTTATGCAAAGTCATCAACACTGGATCTCGACATGTATTTTGAGACCGGGGACGAAAGTCTTTTACCGCAAGTATTACCAGGAGATACGATTTATATTCCAGCTAAGAGTGAGCAAGGGGAATTAAATAATACAGTTAATATTGTGCAGGTATTAGGTGCTGTGCATAACCCTGGCCGTTACAAATATGATTCTTCACTGGATGTTGTTGGTATATTAACAATGGCTGGAGGACCTACCACAGAAGCTTATATTGATCGTATTGTCATTTTGACTAAACGTGGAGAAATGAAGCATAGCGCACGTATTTTTAATATGAAGCATTATCTTACTCAACCCGATTATCGGGATATTCCGATTATACATGCTGGTGACACGATATATATCCCTAATGAGAAAGAATCTAATTGGAGCCAGTTGTTGGATATATTAGGTAGTGCGTTAAGCGTTGTTACACTCTTCATTGTAGGCTCTTCGTTATGAATATCTTACCGGAAACGTTTGTCGAAATTGAACAGATCTATCAATTAATTACGAACGAAAATATTAAGTCATTAGCAATAAATTGTTCTCAAGGAAAAGAAGGCGGAACAGAGTTAGTGCTTGCATTAGCTCGGCGTCATAAAGTGGCGGGGAGTAAGGTGCTGATTGTGGATCTTAATACATTTAAACCTGCAATTACTAATCATTATATTAACGGAAAAAAATCATGGTCTCTCGACGATATGGATTCACAAACCGCTTGTATAGCAAAGTTTATTGATATGATTGATATTTTACCTGCACCAAAAAGTGAACAGGATCAAAATATTAGCTTCCGGGATGAGAAGAAGATAAAAAATGCTATTGAATACTGGTTGCAGCACTATAATTTTATTATATTTGATACATGTGCAATCACGCGAACTAATTTTTCTAATATACCGGGTGAAGTTATTGCGAGAGGATGTGATGCCAGTTTGCTTGTTGTTGCTCCTGGTATCTCGCTCGAAAGTGCGGTAGTAAAAACAATAAAAATTTTTAAATATAATAATGTTAAGTTGATTGGCACCGTGATTAATGATGTCAAATGTCCACCATTGGATATGCAATTAAGAAATTCAGTGCGCAGGCGATTAAATGGCTTTCCGATATTCAAACAGTGGTTGCTCAATCGAATTTCAAATGTGGAATTATTAAAAGGTAAATTTGGCCGCTGATGAAAACACAACTTTTTGCAAAGCAATATTCATTAAAACTGGATTCAATCAGTGAGGTTCGGCGTCTATTAACGACATTATGCCAACAACTCGCTCTTGAGCAAACTGAAATTGACCGTGTAACGTTAGTGTTAGCAGAATATCTTTCTAATCTCTATTTTCATAATCAAGGTTCTGTTAATTGGTTCAGAATTGAGCTCGCAGGAGTTAAAAGTAGCTGGTATTTTGAAGTATCAGATAGTGGTGATAGTTTTGATCCCTATAAAGTCAATGTTAACGATATTTTTAATGGTGAGTTATTAACGAGTGGCATGGGGTTAGCTTTAATTCAGAAAAATAACCATAATGGTCATTACGAGAGTGAAAATGGAATTAACAAATTCACTTGCCCCTTAAGGAAACAGGAAAAAAATCTAGACGTCGTTATTGTTGATGATGATCAAACTCTATTATGGGCATATAAAGGCTATTTGCAAAATGATTTTGTAGTACACATTTTTTCAGCGGCAGTATTGGCACTTAAATATATTCAACATGAAGGCTGCGATCTTATTATTGCCGATATTCACATGCCGGAAATGTCAGGATTTGAGTTTAGACTGAAAGTTGAGTCTTTTGAGAAAGGAGCATTGACACCGTTTGTATTCTTAACGGGTGATGATGCCCTATCAGTGCAAGAACAAGCCACGGAAGTTTCTATTGATGATTATTTAATTAAACCTATTACTAAAACACCGTTACTCGCAGTTTGTAATCGTGTAATACGTCGTACAAATCAACTGGCATTACATTATCAGCAGCGCATTGTTGAGTCACTCAGTCGACCATTTAAACCGTCACTACCATCAAAGTCTGGTGACTGGAATTTTTCACTTGCTCATACACCAGCAAGTGAAGGAGGTGGTGATTTTGTTTTTTTTCATGACTATGGTGAAAGCAAATTACTTATTTTAGGCGATATTATGGGGCATGGGCCTGTCGCTAAATTTCATAGCTTTGCGATAATGGGTTATTTAGAGGGGCTAATCACATCTATACCCACTTGTCCTGGTATTTTATTGGCTGGCTTATCCAGTAGGTTATACCTGAATCAGTTATTAGAGACCAGTATGTTAACGTGTATTGTTATCAAATTGACAGGGAACAAATGTGAAATAGCCACCGCGGGGCATCCACAGCCTTATCTATTAAATGACGCTGGATACAAAGTAATTGATTGTAAAGGTACTGTATTAGGGCTCTTACCTGACGAAGAGTATTCTGCTGTGACAGTACAACTAAAAGCAGGAGAAAAACTTTTTTTCTATTCAGATGGCATTTTTGAGAATATAGATAGGAATTGTGATTGTATTGACAATATACTTGATGGTATTAAAGGAACTACCGCTCAATATGTATTAGATCAACTATGGCTACGTTTTGAATCACTTTTACCCGGTAAATTACAGGATGATGCCACTGCAATTGTTATTGATCTAAACAATAAGTGATTGATAGTTCAAATTGAAGATATGAGGTAATGAAATGGAAAACACAGTTATAAATGAAATGGTATTCTCTCAATTGTTGGTTGACGTAGGAGAAGACATGTTACCTGCGTTAGTCGCTGTTTTTAATGAAGAAACCATTGAGCGTATTAATGACTTACAAGCATTAATGGTTGATGTTGATAATAATAAAGTGGCACAAAGTTGTCACAGTATAAAAAGTAGTGCAGGTACATATGGGGCGTTATTAGTGCAGCAGCATGCTGAAGAGTTAGAGATTATGGCAAAGTCGAATCATACCGAAGAAGTACAAGCGAAATTGCCATTACTAATACATAGTCTAGAAGATGCAATTAATGCGCTGGCGTTAAGATGTGATTAACAACCGATTCAATTGCTTCTTTTAATTTAACGCGATCGTGATAGTGCTTATTAGCGTCTTCACGTAAGTCATGGGTATAGGTAGGGTAGGTTAGTTCTGACTGTTTTCCTATATCCTGTATAACTGCATTAATGATTGGAAAACCAAGTTTGTTTTCACACCACCGTAAGCGTTCTTCCAGGGGAATCTTTGATGCCGGACCAATCTCTTGCTGTAAATTACCTAAGTAAATCACTTTTGCATTACTTCTACGTAACGCTTTTTGTATATCTTTAAGCAACAGTGGAGGCATAATACTGGTTAGAAACGATCCTGGGCCTAATAATATTAAATCAGCTTTCTCAATTGCCTGCACAGCTTCGAATGTTGCTGCAACATTTGGGTGTACGATTAATTGATTTGGAAACTCATGCATTTTATCGACAGACACTTCACCATGCACATCATTACCACAAGGTGTGACTGCGATTAAGTCACTCGGTTGCTCTGACATTGGGATCAGTTGACATTCGATATGTAGCATATTACGAATAAGGTTTACAGCGTCTAGCGGGCGCACACAAAGGTTGTCTAAAGCAGCTAGCATAAGGTTACCTAAGTTATGGTTCTTGAGCTCACCTTCGTTTTGAAAGCGATATTCAAACAATAAAGAACCAATATCAGGTTGGGTTACTAGTTGATTAATGCAATTACGGACATCACCCCAAGCGATACAGTTTTCTGAATGTCTAAGTCGTCCTGTTGAACCTCCATTATCAGTTGTTGTTACTATGCCTGTTAACCTTGACCCTAAAAAAGAAAGGGAAGAGAGTACACGGCCTAATCCATGGCCACCGCCAATAGCGACAACTTTATCGAGATCTGAAAGTGATTTTTTCAACATATTTCAATACTAAATTTGTGTGGATGACAGAGTCACATCATATCTTGAAATAAATTATTTTGACAATTAACTTCTATTATTTTGTTGAATTAATAAACAACAATATAGCTATTTAGAGTTATAGCTCACAATGGGGGATGAGTGTACCTATATGGGCATAAGTTCTTTTAAGACTTGTAGCGTACGGGTGCAATTAGGTTGTTGCAACAAAAATTGTTTTTGCTCAACTGATATTGGTAATAGCTCTAACCAGCGTTGTGATATCCAACTTGCATTATCCATTTCTTTTGAGCTGTATAGTTCATCCAGTTCTGGGTGTTGATTGAATATATCCGTTAGTTTGTCGGTTAAGTAGCGATCTTGTTCAGTGATGTTTTGATCTGGCCAATTCGATATGTAATGGACTTCAGCTATTTTTAGTCCATCACCTTCGATAGCTATATTATCGATGATGAAACGATCTACACCTTCAACAATAATACCAAGGAAACCATCATCGAGAGGGTAAAAGTCAACAATTTTAACGTGTGTGCCGATCGGTGATATATGCCCAAATGCTCCTATCTGTTTAGAATCAATCATAACGATACCAAACCCTATCATTGATTTAGTGCTGTCTTTGATCATGCGTATATAGCGATCTTCAATAATACGTAAAGGAAGTCGACCATTAGGCAATATATGAGAGGGTAATGGGAATAATGCGAGTTGAGTTGATTGCAAGAGTGGACTCATTAGTCATTGGATATATAACTAATAATAGTGTTGTTTAAAAAGTTTGCATTTTTGATTGAGAGATAGGAGTAAAAATATAATAAAGCTTATATTTTTACTCCTATTATTTGATTACGCGCTAGTTTTATTAAATTCAAGATACATAACAGCAGCTTCAACACGTGAACTTGCTTCTAGTTTCTTCAATAAACTCTTAACGTGAACTTTTACAGTCCCTTCTGAAATATGCAGGTTACTTGCAACATGTTTGTTGCTGTAGCCTTTTGAGATTTCAAGTAAGATTTGGTTTTCGCGTTTAGTTAGCTTAGCTAGCTTTTCTTCGAAGTTATTATCTTCATGCAGGCAGTCTAAATAGCCAAGTAAACTTTCAGAAAGAGCCTGTTGGCCAGATAATACATCTTGTAATTGCTCTAGTAGCAGATCAGGTTCTGAATCTTTTAATAGGTAACCATCAGCACCCGCATTGATTAATTTAATCACGTCTTGTTTGTTATCAGACACTGTTAAAATAACAACGCGAGAGCTCAACTCTTCAGAGCGAAGCGCTTTTAACGTATCTAAGCCTGACATGCCTTTCATGTTCAGATCAAGTAGAACAAGATCTGGTTCATGCTGTTTAGCAAGCGTGATAGCTTCCACGCCATCACTGGCTTCACCAATAACATTAAACTTTTCTTCTAATGTAAGAAGTTGAACTATCCCTTTACGCATTAGCGGATGATCATCAACAACTAAAATTGTGTAACTATTGTCAAGCATGTTTGTTTTCCCTGTCGAAGGTAAGTAATACCAAGGTGCCTTTTTTTATATTATTTTTAATTTCTAGTTTAGCACCTAGTTTTGAAGCGCGTTCATCCATTATGTTTAGCCCATAATGATTGGATTTCGTTGGATTAGCTGGAATACCATCACCGTCATCCGAAATAGACACATTAATAGTACCATTTTTATTCGTAACACAGTCAATCATTATTTCGTTTGAGTTCGCATGTTTGATTGAATTTAGTACAGCTTCTCTAATTATTTGTAATATATGTATGTGTTGGTTGGGTTTAAATAAATGTTCTTCTAATTCGTAGCTTAAATGAATTTTGGATTTTGTGCGCTGACGCAGCTGTGCGAGCATGATCGAAATGGCTTCAGAAAGGTTCGCGTCATTAAGCGTCAAACGAAAAGTATTTAATAATTCTCTTAGCTGCGTATAAGATACTTTCAGGTTGGTGTCTATTTCATCCACAATATCATTGGTCGGTGGTGTGATCTCTTGATTTTTTAAATGACGTTTTAATAACGCAACTTGTATTTTTAAATAAGAGAGCGCTTGTGCAAGTGAATCGTGTAATTCCCGTGCAATAACGGCGCGTTCTTCCATTAATAAGGAGCGTTGAGCCTCTAAATTACTTTGAGAACGGTGCTGAGCACGAGAAATAATTCGGCAGTAACTGCGTAAGTGCTCTTGATCATTTGCTTCACGTTTGAGTACGGTCAAGGTACCAAATGATTGTTCTTCTAGTTCTAATTTTAGGTCAATAGTTTCTTCACTATTATCAACACCTGAATTAAGGTAAATAGTTTCAACTTCAGATCCTGTTAATACAAGTTTGTAGAAATTAAGGCCATTGAGTTCGGATACACTTTGGAGTGTTTGTTCAAGCATGTCGGCATTAAGTTGAGTAACATGTAATTTTTGTGAGGTCGTGTATAAGAAATTAATCTTATCTTTTGCTTCTTTTAATTGTTTTGTTTTCGCATCAACTTGTTGCTCTAACGTGCTATATAATTTATTTAAATCTAGGGCCATGTGTGAAATATTGCTCGCTAACGAGCCTATTTCATTTTCATAGAAGAAATCAAACGAGACATCGAACTCACCTTTTCTTATTTGATTTGAGGCGGCGAATATTTGCTGTAATGGTTTTAATACCTGCACTTGCATTAAACGTATAGTGATAATACATACCGCAAAAATGAGGCCGATCCCGAGTCCTTTAATTAAAGTAATTATTTTAACTTTATATTCGGAATGATCTTGTAAATTTTGTACAAAACTATCAACTTTTAATACAAAGTTGTCGACATTATTTAAGAATTCTTTGGGGTTATTACTGTATAATATATCTAATTGCGCTTGCCATTGGGCATCAACATCCATGAACTCTCGTTTTAGTTTTGATGTGATATCCCAGTTATCGACAATATTATTTTTAATGTGCGCAAGTGATTGATTGAATGTATCAATATGCTGTTGACGTAATACTTCAGATTCGCCCCTAGATAAATTGTAAGCGATTTGGTAGCTTTGCATTCGCAATGCACCCGCTTTGTTAATTGAAGCCGCATCAGAAAGACTGAGTGATAATGCGACTAAGGAAATAAATGTTAGCATTGAGGCTAGCGCTAATATACTGAACATCCCACGGCCGATTAAAATGATAATAGACTGGTGGGAAGGGATTATATTTTTTATCATGTTAACTTTACTGTTGATGAATTGAGCTGTTAATAGCCAACAATTTACATGGCAATTTAATTTCGATCAATGATTTATCATTTTCCACTATAATAACGACTATATATCCTTTAAATTTTTTTGAAAATAGTTTAAGTTTAAGGACTCTAAAATTTAATATAAATCAAACTCCGATCCTTACGATCTAAATTTATTGTTATAGATATGATCTTAAGGACTCATAGCATTCGTCATTGCTATAAGGGTTTAATCAGAAATGATTAGGCCTCCCGTATTTGGAAAGGTGTTTATGCAACTTCAAGATCAATTTTCGCGTAAATTTTATTATTTACGCTTATCAATTACAGATGTCTGTAATTTCAAATGTAACTACTGTCTACCTGATGGTTATAAATCGGAAGGCAAACCTGAATTTTTAGCGCGTGATGAACTAAGGCGCATAGTGACAGGCTTTGCTGAAATGGGCACTGAAAAAGTCCGTATTACAGGTGGTGAACCTTCACTAAGAAAAGACTTTACTGATATTATTTCAGATATATCGTCTATCCCCAAAATTAATAAAGTTGCCACGACAACAAATGGTTTCAACCTCGAAAAATATGCTCAAGAATGGCGTGATGCAGGGTTGGATGCATTAAATGTGAGTATTGATAGTTTAGATGCTCGCATGTTCCGTCAAATTACCGGTAAAAATATGCTCCATAAAGTAATGGGTGGTCTTGATGCCGCTTTTACTGCTGGGTTTGAAACCGTAAAGGTGAATACGGTGTTAATGCGTAATTTAAATGATATTGAACTTGGTGATTTTTTAAATTGGATAAAAACCCGGCCTATTCAGTTACGGTTTATTGAATTGATGCAGACCGGGGATAATCAAGTGTTATTTGATAAGCACCATGTATCAGGTGTGAGTATTCGTGACAAGTTAAGATTACAAGGGTGGGTGAGCAAAGTGAGAGGTAAAGCTGACGGTCCCGCACAAGTTTTTGTCCATCCTGACTATATCGGTGAAATTGGCTTGATTATGCCTTATGAAAAGGACTTTTGTTTAACGTGCAACCGCTTACGTGTATCGACTAAAGGACGTTTACATTTATGCTTGTTTGGTGAAGAAGGTGTTGAATTACGTGATTTATTACAAGAAGATAACCAACAATCGGAATTAATTTCGCGTGTTTTCGATCATATGTCTGATAAAAAATCGACTCATTTTCTTCAGCAAGGCATCACTGCAAATACACCCCACTTAGCTTCTATTGGCGGCTAATTCAAAGTCATACAAGCTTAAATATTAATCCCTTCTCTAAAAATATAACGTAGTGAGTTACTACGTTATATCTAATCTCGTTTCAAATATGCACATATTATTGCTGTTGTCTATAATATTAGAAATATTTGCCTATTGATTCAATAGGTCGATTCAACCTAGTACAAACACAAAATGTGACATCCCTCACCTTTATTTATTGATCTAAAATAAGTTTTGTTTAGCTTACCTATTTGTGAGTATTTTAGGCGTGTATTATATATATCATTATGAATAGAATATCTTTATAGAGTGGTGTGCGCCTTAATTTTTCACATTAAAAAAGTTATTTTCATAAGGTAGTTTTGATGAGTATTAATCTAGCGCGACGTTCGTTATTTCGTCGTAAAGAGCAAGACAACGTTATACGTCTACCTTGGTTAAAAGCAGATTTAGAATTTACAGATAAATGCACTCGATGCGGTGATTGTACTGCCGCTTGCCCAGAGCAAATAATAATAGTCGGTGATGGCGGGTTTCCTGAAATTGATTTTAGCGTATCAGAATGCAATTTTTGTAAAGAGTGTGTAAATCACTGTAAAGAAGATTTATTCGATTTAAATCAATCACAAGCATGGGCTAATAAAGCTGTTGTGTCAGATAAATGCTTGAATATTGAATCTGTATATTGCCGAAGTTGCGCTGAATCATGTGAATCAGAAGCTTTAGCATTTAATTTCATTAATACAACGTTCGTGAGCCCGGATGTTTTATTTGATGATTGTAACGGTTGCGGTGCGTGTGTATCGATTTGCCCTGTAAGTGCGATAACAGTAAGCCCTAACCGTTAGGTTTAGCTATTAAGAATACGTTTTATAATAATTATAAGGTCATAAAATGGCAAAACAAGAAGTTCATATCTCGAGTCTAATTATTCACGTAAAACCAGAGTCTTTGGTCGACGTGAAGCATAAAATTTCAGCTCTCCCAGATGCTGAAATTTACGGTGATAGTGAAGAGGGTAAAATTATCGTCGTATTAGAAACCAGTAATCAAAAATTTGTTACCGATATTATTGATAAAATTAATAATTTCGAACATGTCTTAAGTACTTCTCTTGTTTTTCACCAAATTGAAACTATCGATCTATCATGTGAGGATGATCTATGAAATTAACCAGACGTGCGTTTGTTAAAGCAAATGCTGCAGTCTCTGCGGCTGCAATTGCTGGCGTTACTCTTCCTGCAAGTGCAACAAACCTGATTGCAAGTAGTGATGAGACTAAAATTAAATGGGATAAAGCGCCATGCCGTTTTTGCGGTACAGGTTGTTCTGTATTAGTGGGAACACAAGGAGGCAAAGTCGTTGCAACTCAAGGTGATCCTGAAGCACCTGTAAATAAAGGCCTTAATTGTGTTAAAGGTTATTTCTTATCTAAAATCATGTACGGGAAAGATCGTTTAACAACGCCTTTATTGCGTATGCGAGATGGTAAATTTGCTAAAGACGGTGAGTTTGCTCCAATTTCATGGGATCAAGCGTTTGATATCATGGCTGATAAATGGAAAGCATCACTAAAAGCTAATGGTCCTACATCTGTTGGTATGTTTGGTTCTGGTCAATGGACTGTTATGGAAGGCTATGCTGCAGTTAAATTGATGAAAGCAGGCTTCCGTTCAAATAATATTGACCCGAATGCACGTCACTGTATGGCTTCTGCTGTTGGTGGTTTTATGCGTACATTTGGTATTGATGAGCCGATGGGTTGTTATGATGACTTCGAAAATGCAGATTCGTTTGTACTTTGGGGTTCAAACATGGCAGAAATGCATCCGATTTTATGGACGCGTATTACTGATCACCGCTTAAGTAATCAGCATGTTAAAGTTAATGTATTATCTACTTATAAACATCGTTCTTTCGAACTTGCTGATATGGGGATTGTTTTCAACCCTCAATCTGATTTAGCAATGGCTAACTTTATTGCTAACTACATTATCCAAAACGATGCAGTAAACTGGGATTTTGTTAACAAACACACTCACTTTAAACGTACTGCAACTGACATCGGTTATGGTCTACGTGACGAGCATCCGCTACAACAAAAAGCGAAAAATCCTAACTCGGGTAAATTGTCTGCAATGACATTTGACGAGTACAAAGCGTCTGTTGCTGAATATACGGTTGAAAAAGCATCTGAAATTTCAGGTGTACCAGCTGAAAAACTGATTGCGCTAGCGAAGCAATACGCAGATCCAAACATCAAAGTAATGTCTTTATGGACAATGGGTATGAACCAGCACACTCGTGGCGTGTGGATGAATAGCCTTGTTTATAACATTCACTTACTTGTTGGTAAAATATCACAACCGGGTAATGGCCCATTCTCGCTAACGGGTCAACCATCGGCATGTGGTACTGCACGTGAAGTGGGAACATTCTCACATCGTCTGCCAGCTGATCTTGTGGTTAAAAATCCTAAGCATCGTGCTATTGCAGAAAAAATTTGGAAACTTCCAGAAGGGACTATTCCACCTAAGCCAGGTCTGCATGCCGTTGCTCAAAATCGAGCATTAAAAGACGGTACCTTAAATGCGTACTGGACCATGTGCAATAACAATATGCAAGCAGCACCAAACCTAATGGAAGAGGGCTTACCAGGTTACCGTAATCCAGCTAACTTTATTGTTTGTTCTGACCCATACCCAACGGTAACTGCTCAAGCATCTGATCTTATTTTACCAACAGCAATGTGGGTAGAAAAAGAGGGCGCATATGGTAACGCAGAACGTCGTACGCAAGCTTGGTACCAGCAAGTTAAATCTGTTGAAGGTGCGAAATCGGATCTTTGGCAGTTAATGGAATTTGCTAAACGATTCAAAATTGAAGAAGTTTGGGGTGAAGATCTTTTAGCTAAAATGCCAGAGCATCGTGGTAAGACGATGTACGATGTGCTTTATCGTAACGGTAATGTTGATGCATTCCCATTAAGCGAAGCGCAAGAGCTAAATGATGATGCACATGATCAAGGTTTCTACGTACAAAAAGGCTTATTTGAAGAATATGCTAGTTTTGGTCGTGGTCATGGTCATGATCTAGCCCCTTATGATGTTTACCATACAGTGCGTGGTTTACGTTGGCCTGTTGTAAATGGTGTTGAAACAAAATGGCGTTTTGCTGAAGGTAGTGACCCGTATGTAGGCAAAGGTAAAGGCTTTGAGTTCTATGGAAAACCGGATGGTAAAGCAAACATTATTTTTGCCCCTTATGAACCAGCAGCTGAAGAACCGAATGAAGAATACGATATGTGGTTATGTACAGGCCGTGTTTTAGAGCATTGGCATTCAGGTACGATGACAGGTCGTGTTCCTGAATTATACCGTGCAATGCCGGACGCGCTTTGTTATATCCATCCCGATGATGCTAAAAAACGTAATGTTCGTCGTGGTGATGAAGTTCTAATTGAATCTGTTCGTGGTGAAGTGCGCTGTCGTGTGGAAACACGTGGCCGTAACCGCCCTCCAGTAGGCTTAGTATTTGTACCTTGGTTTGATGCGCGAGTATTAATTAACAAAGTATGTCTAGATGCTACGGATCCGTTATCAAAACAAACGGATTATAAAAAATGTGCAATTAAAATTACCAAAGTGTAATTAAAAATTGCATATCTTACTGAATGAGTTTGCCAGTAAATGATACTGGTAAACAACAGATTTATTTGCCAATAGGCGGAGAACATAATATGAGAAAATTATTGGCTGTGCTGCTAACTGCAGGGACGTTATTCTCTGTATCAGCACAAAGTACAGAAACTGCTGTAATTGAAAATGTAAATAACGGTGGTGTTGCATCATTACGTGGTATCACTGAATTAGACACCACTCGTAAAGCGGATGAGTTGAAACGAGTGATCAAAGATCGTAGTCCGATCGATCGTGATTATGTATACCAACCACCACTGATCCCGCATCAAACACGCCATTATGAAGTGTCTTTAAATGCGAACAAATGTTTGTCGTGTCATAGCTGGAAATACGCGGGTGAAATGGGAGCGACTAAAATTAGTGTAACGCATTATCAATCACGTGAAGGCGAAGTATTATCTGATGTGTCACCACGTCGCTACTTCTGCTTACAGTGCCATGTTACACAAGCAGACGCATCACCGTTAATCGACAATGATTTTAAACGTGTAGATTCATTGCGCTAATTTAGCCTAAACAAAAAGAGGCGATAAAATGAAACTAATTTTAAATTTTTGGCGTAAATTAACTACACCAAGTAAAGCGGCTGTTGGTACTGTCCTCGCGATGGGATTTATCGGTGGTATTATTTTTTGGGGTGCCTTTAACATGGGGATGGAAGCGACAAATACAGAAGAGTTTTGTTCTGCTTGTCACGCGCCTATTGTTAAAGAGTTAAGGGAAACAATTCACTATTCGAACCGTTCAGGTGTTCGTGCAATCTGTTCTGATTGTCACGTACCACATAATTGGACAGACAAAATTGTACGTAAAGTACAAGCGAGTAATGAAATTGTTGCGTTCTTAATGGGTAAAATTTCTACTCAAGAAAAATTTGAAGCGCGTCGTAAACACTTAGCTGTTCGCGAATGGCAACGAATGAAAGAAAATGATTCACAGGAATGTCGTAATTGTCATAACTTTGAATACATGGATTTCTCTGAGCAAGGCCCGCGTAGTAGAAAGCAACACTCTACAGCATTAGCGAATGGTGAAAAAACATGTGTAGATTGCCATAAGGGTATTGCCCATCAACTACCAGATATGTCTGATGTACCTGGTTGGTAGATAGAAAAAGGAAACACGATTATGAGTACGTTAGAATACGTTATTTGGCATATCCTAGGCTACACAGCAATACCGGTTATTTTACTTGCTGGTTTTCTTGGAGTAGCAGGGTTTTCGGTATGGGCATTGGCGCTTACTGCAGATAAAAATAAATAATAGCTGCGTAAACTAAATGAGTAATGTTAAGGCCGTATTTATATAATGCGGCCTTTTTTGTTCTCTAGTGTAGCCTTGAGGTAGAGCACATATCCCTGTATTATAACCCGACAAGATCCCGTTTATTATTGATAAAAATAAGCATTGAATGAAAAATAAAAATGTATCTATTGGTTTAACCAATCCTAAAAGTCCTACTAATGTCGGAGCCGTAATGCGCGCAGCTGGTTGTTATCAAGCGGATGCGGTTTATTATACTGGTTTAAGATATGATCGTGCTTCAGCCTTTCAAACCGACACCCAGAACATCGCGGCTAAAACACCATTAACGGGTGTTGATAATTGGCTTGATAGTATTCCTGAATCAACCAATATTGTTTGTGTTGAATTAGCTGAAGGCGCAATCCCGTTACCCGCGTTTGAGCATCCAAATAACGTTATCTATATCTTTGGTCCTGAAGACGGCACCATAGATCAAAAAGTGATTGATCGTGCATCTGCGGTTGTTTATGTGCCTACCGTTGGCTGTATGAATCTTGCTGCGACTGTGAATGTACTTTTATACGATCGTCTTGCTAAATCTGCAGATACTATTGCTAATGATGCGTTGATACGCGACAGCCGTGATAATAACAACAAAGTAAAAGTGGCTGTAAGTAGTAAATAACAATTAATAACGACGTGTAAACATCTTCTTAGCGTTGGGCTTGTTTAATTATGGTGCAGCTAGCACTTACGTTATTTACTAGCTGATCAAGATCAACGAACGATGAGCTCAATGTCTTATAATTGCTTAATTAACATGACTGAATTGAAAGGAAAGATAATGAGCCATGCTGAATCAGGGTTTAAAGCCGCAAAACTTGCCGTATTAACCGTATCTGATACCCGTAATGAAGAAACAGATACTTCAGGGCGCTTTCTTGCAGAAGCTCTTGTTGCTGACGGTCATATTTTAATAGATAAAAAGATCGTCATTGATGATAAATATAAGATCCGTGCCATTGTATCTCAATGGATTGCTGACGAAGATATTCAAGGTGTTCTAATTACCGGTGGCACAGGCTTTACTGCACGCGATACAACGCCTGAAGCGGTACAGCCATTGTTTGATAAAGCGATTGAAGGTTTTGGTGAATTATTTCGTGCGGTTTCATATGATGAGATTGGAACGTCGACAATTCAAAGTCGTGCTGTTGGTGGCTTTGCAAACAAAACTGTTATTTTTTGTATGCCAGGATCAACTGGTGCGTGCAAAACGGGTTGGAATAAGATTTTACGTGAGCAGTTAAATAATTCTCATCGCCCATGCAATTTCATGCCACATATTTAAGCTATAGTATTTAAGTAATAGGAATTATTAATGTCTCAACAATTTACTCATGTAAATGCTTCTGGTGAAGCAAATATGGTTGATGTTACCGAAAAGACAGTAACGCAACGTGAAGCAAGAGCTGAAGCTATTGTGCGGATGTCTGCGGACACGCTTGCGCTAATTATGTCGGGCGACCACCATAAAGGTGATGTATTTGCAACAGCGCGAATTGCTGGCATCCAAGCTGCAAAGAAAACATCCGATATAATCCCACTTTGTCATCCGCTAATGTTAACTAAGGTAACGGTTGAATTAACGCCCGAGCCTGAAAATAACCTCGTACGTATCGAAACCTGTTGTAAGCTTTCGGGTAAAACTGGCGTCGAAATGGAAGCGTTAACAGCCGCATCTGTTGCTGCATTAACGATTTATGATATGTGCAAGGCAGTCCAAAAAGATATCATTATTGATGGTGTAAAGCTGCTTGAGAAGAAAGGTGGCAAGTCAGGTCATTTTAAAGTTTAGATTGCGCAGGGTATTATGATGATTAAAGTATTATTTTTTGCACAAATTAGAGAATTGGTTGAATGCGCGGAGTTAGACGTGGCTGGCCAGTTTGAGTCTGTGAATGCATTACGTGCCGAACTCGCTGCTAAAGGCGATAAGTGGGCGCTAGCGCTTGATTCTGATAAATTGCTGGTGGCTATTGATCAAGAAATTTGTAGTTTAGATTCACCACTTAACGACGGTGTCGAGGTCGCATTTTTTCCACCTGTTACTGGAGGTTAAATGAATACAGATATGATTCAGATCCAAACTGAAGATTTTGACCTCGCAGCAGAGTATGCGGCATTAGGTAAAAGTCACAGTACTGGTGCTGTTGTTACTTTTATCGGGAAGGTTCGCGATTTTAACCAAGGTGATAGCGTATCCGGTTTAACACTTGAGCATTATCCTGGCATGACTGAAAAGTCACTGGCTAAGATATTGGTTGAAGCTGAAACTCGTTGGTCAATTCAAGGTGTTAAAGTTATTCACCGTGTTGGCGAATTAGCATTAGGTGACCAGATTGTTTTTGTTGGTGTGGCAAGTATGCACCGTGGTGATGCGTTTCAAGCATGCGAGTTCATTATGGACTATTTAAAAACCCAAGCACCATTCTGGAAAAAAGAAGCAACGGAAGCGGGTTCTCATTGGGTCGATGCTCGAGAAACTGACACTACAGCTGCTGATCGTTGGAAATAGCATAGCCAGCGTGGGTTGGTAATAATAACCGTCAATGTACATTTTGTATATTGACGGAAATGGCTGTTATTGAAACACCGTTGCTGTTGTTAATTTAGGTTAAATAGAACTAAGAATAAAATTCATTACTGGATCTTCCTTATTTTTCATATTGAGCGCTTTAGGTAAGTACATTGGCTTTTTAAGAATTCCTCTGGCGATTAATTCATCTAATAATCCTTTTGAATCAAATCCAGTCTTACCAATAAATAAGCTACTAATATCACCTTGTTTATAGATATGTAGTGCTTCTTTTAAACCTCTTAAATATAAGAAATCTTTTGTAAAACCACCACCTCGATATGCTCTTAGTGTAATAGTAAAAGCATCATCACTCGTAACCGTATAATCATTAACCAAATCAAGATAACACTGGTTAAATGACTCACCAGCCACCATTTTTGCCACTGCAATCACACGCAGTGCGAGTGTTTTTAACCGGTGTAGTGGTAAATTACCGGATAAATATTCGCATAAAATAGCTAAGCCTTCTTGTGCATGAGTATTACCAGGTAAACCTAGTCTAAATATGTTCAGTGGTTGCACCTCTGCATTTGCTGTTGTTAGCAAATGGACGCCGAGTTCATGATGAATAAGTGCATTGAGGTCCGTTTGATTAAATACACAGTTCGTATTAATTTTAATTGTACGCCCACTTACCATTGCTCTGGCAATCATATTTTTAGCTTCAACAACTTTACATTTTACCCCATATTCAGAGGCGGCTTGTTGGAATGACATTACCGCACTTGTTGCATCAACGGTCGTACTTACAGTAGAAAAGTATTCACTTGCATGTAAAATGAATTTTGCATTGCTAATATCTTCTTCATTTGGCGCCCCATAATAACGTAGAGAGTTATATAAAAATTTGTCCGTACCAATACTCGTTAATAACTCAATTCGCATAGCTAGCTGTTCGATAACGGTGCGATATAATTTTTGAATATCCACATCTAGCACATCTTCAACAGGTAATCGGTATAAGCGTTCCTTGAACTTATACGGATCAATGTCTAATTGCCGATACGTAAATCTGGGTTTATATGAAAACGAATTATGTAAGAAACGCTTTTTTTCCTGTTTTAAGTTTTTCGGTGTAATATAATTAAGTGTATTAATTCCACGAGCTAGTGAGTATAGATCTTTATCCAGCTTAACAACTTGAGCTGGTAAATCGGAAGATAAAACATGGGTTACTAGTTTATGATTTCCTTTTGTAAAGCGTGTGATCGTAGCCGCGGCATGTTCATTTATGGCCTTTTTTATACCTTCTTTTAGCTTTTCGATA
Source organism: Moritella viscosa (assembly GCF_900120065.1). Lineage (NCBI taxonomy): Bacteria > Pseudomonadati > Pseudomonadota > Gammaproteobacteria > Alteromonadales > Moritellaceae > Moritella > Moritella viscosa. The sequence continues at coordinate 21,373 of NZ_FPLG01000120.1, read as the reverse complement.
ACAAGTGGGAAATGCTCACCACCAATTTCATTCATATATACCTTTTTGATCTCAATCGGCATAATTAATGTGTTACGAAAGTGTTTAGTCACAAAACTAGCTTGATAACCCATGCCTTTAAAAACAACGTTCTCTGCTACTGATACCGATAGATTAGGTAACTCAATATGCTTTAATTGGTATTGTAGGTTATCTAATTCTTTTCGCCAGTGTCGACTGTTAAGCTGTTCCGTTCCAATGTTAAATGTCGGTGTTTTCTTTTCAATCCGCTGGTAGTTATAAGCATGAATATCATAGAGTAAGCACAGTCCAAATTTTGCTTCAATTGTGCTAATTAAACACTTTAAAATACGATAGTAACGATTATGCTTTGCTTTACTTAATGCAATTTCGCTTTCAGGTAAGGATGGAGACCATATATCTTTACCCCACGCAGTCTTATAGACACAATGAATTAATGGCCGGTTAAGATCATATTCATAACGTGAATCTTCAACTTGCAAAACAATTGGTTGCGAAGAAATAAAGTCACCTGTAAATGGATCTTCCTCGAAGTAGCGTTCTTCCTCTGTTAGTAATATATGTGCATTTAATGATTCACGTAACTGATGACCATGATGAATCGCTGTTGCTATATGTGGCTGATACTCACTGATCCGTAATGTTAAGCTCCCATCTTCTAATTGTGCTGTGAATGGGATCTGTTTACGAATTTTATTGAGTATTGCCTTCTCAGTAAGCCTCTGCATCTTCAATTTCTTTACGAAAATCATTTTTACGGGCAACACTGATATTTTTAGCGTTTACAACACTTTCAACAAAATCAATAATCTCAACTTGTAGCTTAGTTCGATTTAAACGGTTAATTCGGGTGATGCCACCTGGACTTAATACGTTTACTTCGACTAACTTTCCATTAATTACATCTAAGCCAACTAGGTATAAACCGTCTTGAACTAACTTAGGCCCAATATATTTGCATAACCGTAATTCTTGCTTAGTTAATACATGTTTTACTTCTTTACCGCCAGCGTGAATATTTGAACGTATGTCTCCTTCAGCTGGAACTCGCTTCATTGCTCCAATCGGTTGACCGTTTAGCATAATAATGCGAACGTCTCCCTGTTCTGCACCTTCAATATAATCTTGTAGAATTACATAGTTTTGGTCTTCTCCAATATAAAAATCCAGTAATGATTTAATACTCGATTTTGCACTTTTATCTAACAGAATAACGCCTTTCCCCCCGTAGCCATTTAATGGTTTAAGGATCATGCATTGATTTTGGTTTTCTGCGAATACTGACTCTAAGTAATCACGTTTTTTTGATATATGGGTAACTGGAATAAACTCATTATTAGTGTCGGGTAGTGATGCGGTATAAAGTTTGTTATTTGCCACACGTAAACCATCAATGTCATTCATGATAAAAGTATCATTACGGACAGAGTCTAAAAAGTTTAATGCCATTGTGTTTAGTGGTGGGTTTGCACGCATAATAATTGCGTCGAAACCTGCCAGTGGTAGCTGTGCTTCACTAAACTTAGCATTACGATAAAAAATAGGAATATTTTGAGATACGTTGTCTTTTTTTAGCACTTTGCAAAAAGCGATCGACATACTGTCACGCATGGTTAAATTATTTGGCGTTGTTAAAGCTACAGTATGTCCACGATTAGCAATTTCATGAATTATACGTAATGTTGAATCTGTTTCTGGGGAAATATTTTCCCATGGGTACATAATAAAACAAATTTTCATCGTCATTTACCAATATGGTTAGAGGTTATTTTTCGGCGATGGTAGGGGGAGAATGAGATTGTGTAAAACGAACAATTTTGGTGATGACGATAAGAAAATTTTGTTATTGGAAATATGAATAATATTGTATTATATGAGTGTTTATTTTTATCAAATGAAGATTAAATCTTGGATACTGAACTACTTAAAACATTTTTAGAGGTTACTAAAACTCGACATTTTGGTCGTGCGGCAGATAATTTGTTTTTAACACAATCTGCAGTAAGTTTTAGGATCCGTCATTTAGAATCACAATTAGCTAATCAACTGTTTTCACGTCAGCGTGGTAATTTGCAGCTGACAAGTGCTGGAGAACGTTTACTACCTTATGCTGAATCTATTTTACAAATGTGGGGTCTGGCTAAACATGATATCGCATTATCTGAAAATTTGGTGGTGCAAATAACCCTAGGTGCATCGGCAATATTTTGGGAGTTTGATGGTATTTCAGACTGGATTAATCGAATTTCTACAGCTGTCCCTGGTCTTGCTTTACGTTTAGAATCAGTACCGCGTCAAAATATGTCTAAGCGTCTAATTGATAAGAGTATTGATATATCAATTACCAGTGAACCGCCAATTCATGAACTTTTAAATACGACAAAAGTACGTGATTATCAGTTACAATTAGTTACTCATAAGCCGAATCGTGATATGGATAATATCAATGATTTGCCTCTAATTTATTTGGACTGGAGCACTCGATTTTCAATCCAACACAATAAAATTGAGGCATTACAACGAACCGCAGTGATACATACCGACTCTTGTCGTCTTGCATTGGACCATATTATTGGTAATGGCGGTGTCGGGTATTTACCATCACCGGTTATTGCACAGAGTATTGATAGTGGTCTATTGTATTTAGTGAAAGGTGCGCCAGTAATGGAGCAAGCATTATATATTGTATGTCGTGCAGATCATGAAAAACAACATATTATTGATAGCTTACTTGCAGTACCTTTCAATCACATTATTGAAGGTATTGATTAACGATATGGTATTTAAATAGCCGAGTTAATGGCGTCATTACAGATATAGCAAAGGCCCTATTTAAACAAACCAAGTTGGTTTTTAATAGGGCCTTTGCTATTTTAACGAATAGCTAAGCTAATTGTTATTTTTGTTTTGGCGCTGCTACATTACCTTTACGGTGTAGCTTAGCACTTGTTTTACGGTGCTTACCTTTACTTGCTTTTTTCGATGGCGCAGTTGTTTTTGGTTTATGCTCAACTTTTTCTTCACCAACCGCTTTGTTACGACGAGGCTGACGACGCTCATGCGAAGCACGACCACTAATGTCTGCAATTAGACGATCACGGTTACTTACTTCATAGCCTTTAACAACTTGGCGTTCAATCTTATACCCGATCATCGCTTCAATATCAGCCAAACCATGTTCTTCTTCACGCGATACAAATGATACAGCATTACCTGTCTCGCCTGCACGGCCTGTACGACCGATGCGGTGAACATAATCTTCAGCTAGGAATGGTAAATCAAAGTTAACTACATACTTAAGACCTTGAACATCAAGACCACGTGCAGCAACATCTGTTGCAACTAGCGCGCGGATTTTACCTTCTTTAAACTCACCTAATGCACGACGACGTGCGCCTTGGCCTTTATCACCGTGACAAACGTCAGCTTTAATACCGTCAAGTTTTAATTCCTTAACGATGTTATTAGCCGCTTCTTTAGTGTTAACAAAAACTAATACTTGTTTCCAGTTTCTAGTACCGATTAACTCAGAAAGTAATTCTTGTTTACGGCGCTGCTCAACAGGGTGAATAACGTGTTTAATTGTTGACGCTGTCGAGTTTTCTTTTGAAGCAGAAACAATCACTGGGCTAGACAGTAATTCATTTGCTAGGTGCTTCATTTGTTGAGATAACGTTGCAGAGAAAAGCATTGTTTGGAAATCATTCGATATCGATTCTAAGATCTTACGAATATCGGTGATAAAGCCCATATCTAGCATTCGATCGGCTTCGTCTAGTACTAAGTGTTCAACGTTAGCAAGGTTGGTATTGTTAAGCTGTAGGTGTTCTAATAAACGACCTGGCGTAGCAACTAAAACGTCAACACCTTGTTTAAGCTGTTTAGTTTGCGTCTCCATTTTAACGCCGCCGTATACACTCACTATGTTAAGCGACATGAATTGGCTGTACGCTTGAATGTTCTCTGTTACTTGCGCTGCAAGCTCACGCGTTGGTACTAAGATTAGTGCGCGCACGCTTCCTGAGTGAATGTCTTTTGGTGTATCTGCGATTTGTTGCAAGATAGGTAAAGCAAACGCAGCTGTTTTACCAGTACCTGTTTGTGCATTTGCTAGAATATCTTTACCGCGACCAGCTGCTGGAATAGCTTGCTGTTGTACAGGCGTCATTTGGTCATAATTACAAGCATCTAGCGCGCGTAAAATTTCGGGAGTAAAACTATATGATGAAAATTTCATTGGATATCCTAGCAGTTCGGCAATATGCCTCATTAAGGCGGCATATTATACAGTAATAAATAACTTAGGTGAATGTATGATTTACGTTAACAGGTAAAAAAATAAGACTTAATTTATTAAATTGCTTATATTTTAAACGCGCCTGATCTTGGATAGAGCGGTCAATATGCTATAATCGTCTGCTTTTATTAGCATCATAGGTTTCATAATGAGTAATAAGCAAACGTTTAAGCTAGTCGCAATTGAAGGCAATATTGGTGTTGGTAAGTCAACATTACTGCCCTTACTCGCTGCGAAATTAACTGAACATGATAATTCTGAGTGGCAATTAATTTTAGAAGATGTTGATTCAGATCCTGAGTTTAAACGATTGTTACAAGCGTTTACGGTAGACTCGACACGCCGTATTGAATTCCAACGCTACATTACCAATAAAAGAGCGGATATCTGTAAAGATTTAGATCCTAAATTTAATTACATTATTGAACGCTCGTTGTTCTCTGATCTTGTTTTCTGTCAAGCCAACTTAGCTGAAGCATGCCGCCCAGATGGTAAAGATCTTGATTATTATTATGATATTCAAACTAAATTAAAAGATTACCCACGTGTATCTGCCGTTGTTTATTTACGTTCCGATGCGGAAACGGCGTATACACGTATGCTTTCACGTGCTCGTGATGCAGAGCAAGGTACACCTCGTGATTATCTACAATTAATATCGGACTGCCACGATACATTTTTACCGCATATTTGCCGTAAATATAACACCGTTTTATTAACTGAAGATTGGACGGACTTTGGCTGCCCAACGACATTAGCGAAACGTATCATTAGCGAAGGTATTTAGTTGCTATTCAATGGCGTGGTAGATACTGCGTCATTGAATTTCGATTCTAATTAGACTAATCTGTTATTCATCATTTTCTTTTATGGAAAGTACGATTCTATATTTGAACTGTGCTAAGTAAGGTATCAGTTAGTGAAATTACCCGTTTTATTCACATTTATTCTATTTTTATATTCTTCAATCTTCTCTCCTTCCGTGTTTGCTGTTTCAAGTATTGATTTCGAAATTAAAGGCGTCTCAGGTGATATCGAAGACAACGTCAGTGCTTATTTATCGACGATTTCTCCTCCTAAAGGTAAGAATTACAGTTATTTCGAATCCAAGGTTCGTAAAAATCTTATCGAATCAGTTCAAGTTTTTGGTTTTTATCACCCCGAAATCACGGTTCACTTGACCGTTGATGATGATGAACTTCTCGTATTTATTGATATTAAATTAGGGGAAAGGGTAACGTTATCCGTTGTTCATGTTGAAATTAATGGTGATGCAAAAAATGATACGGATTTTATTCATTTATTGAATGAAATACCATTGCACAGAGGTAACTATTTATCACATGCGGACTACGACAAATTTAAAGCTGATATCAGTAAACTTGCGTTAGCACGGGGTTACTTTGATGGTAAATGGCTAAAAAGTGAAGTCCGGGTTAGTGTTAAAAAAAATAGTGCAGAAATCGATCTTATCTTTGATAGTAAACAGCGCTATGTATTTGGTGAGTCCGTTTTATCCAACCAAACTAAATCGGCATTGATAGTTTCTGAGCTAGCAACATTTGAAAAAGGGCAAGCGTATGAGTCCCACTTGGTCGCTGAATATAGTTTAGCATTATTTAATAGTAGATATTTCCTGTCTGCATCTGTTGTGCCTAATATTAATGGTAGATCCGATGGTAAAATACCGATGGTAATCACAGTTATAAATCATCCTAGCAATACGTATGAAGTCGGTGTTGGTTATCTCAGTGATGTTGGTGTTAGAGGTACATTAGGCTGGAAAAAACCTTGGATTAACAATCGTGGTGATAGTGTTTCTGCTGAGTTTGAATATTCAACAGTACAACAAGAGTTTACCTTTAACTATGACATACCTATTGAAGACCCAATTACGAATGTTGCCAAAATCCAATTTGGTTTTCAGCGTAAAGAGAATAAAGATACGAAGAGTCGGCTGTTTACTTTGCAGTTACAACGTCAGTTTGAGCTTGAATCTAAGTGGCTGCGCACTTGGTTTATTAGAGTAGAACAAGAAAATTTTGTACAGGCGAGTCAAGTCGGTAATAGTGTAATGATATTACCTGGGGTTAGTTTTGCAAAGACGAAGCAACGTGGGGGAGTTGATCCTTATTGGGGGAATCAACAGCTATTTAGTTTTGAGGCTGCGAATCGTGATTGGGGGGCTGACATTAATATGGCTAAAATACAGAGCCGGACAAAGTATCTACGCTCTATCGATAGAACTCATTTTTTCACAACGCGTTTTGATTTAGGCGCTATTTATGTCGATAAAATCGAGAGTGTGCCAGCATCAATGCGTTTTTTTGCTGGTGGTAGTCAAAGTATTCGTGGTTATCAATATGAAACTGTGACAGCTGTTGATGACAATAAAAAATATATAGGTGGTCGGTATTTAACGGTTGGTTCGTTTGAGTACGGTTATCAATTTGCTGAAAAATGGCGTGTTGGGCTATTTGCTGACGCGGGTACATCAACCAATGATTTTTCTGAACCTCTCAGCGTCGGTGTTGGTACTGGTATCCGTTGGATGACACCTATTGGCCCTGTCAAGGTTGACTTTGCTGTACCTGTAAATTCAGATAGAGATACTAAGTATACTTTTCATTTGTATATTGGACCTGAATTGTAATGCGGTTTTTTCAATGTTGTCTTATTTTGTTTATTTTTATTATTGGTGCTTTTATTGCCTTACTCGGTAGCCACGTTGGCAACCAGTACATAATTAAGAAACTAAATAATGCTGAATTACCGCTACACTTAGTGCTAGAAGAAGGTTCTTTATTTCATCAAGCGCGTTGGCAAAAAATTGACTGGCAAGGAGAGCTGTTTCAGTTTTCGATTACGGATTTAGCTTATGATATCGATCTCACTTGTTTATTGAGTGCTGAGGTTTGTGTCAATAAATTGAATGCAAGCTCTGTCAGTTATTCTATGGCGCTGGACAATAAACCTCAAACACTGCTTGGTATCGATTTGGGTGAGGCTCTAACACGTATTGCGAAATTCGATGATAGTACTTCCAAGAATAACGAGCAATTAGATATCCTTGGTTTAATTAGTGTTTCAAATATTGATATTAGAGATATTAATGTCGTGGTTGCTAATACGAGCGTGACTGTCGATCGTCTTGAAGGTGCGGTTAATTTATCAGGGCGAGATATTACGGTTATCAAGTTAGTGACGCATAACGCTTATGTTCAAGTACTTACCGCATCATCAGGAAAACAAGTAACAAAGGGTGTTATAAACTCGCAACCAATGACCTCTGCTGAAGAAACAAATAAACAATTAGATATCGTTACTGATCTTTTAAATGAGTTCGAACTTTATCAGGTTTCAATTCCACTACGTGTAGATGTGAATGATGCAAAGCTTATTCAATCTAAACTGCACGTGAATGATTTATCTCTTGATTTTAATTCCATAGATTTGACCGGTTTTATTGATTCTGGAGAAGTGAGGATCGATAAGCTTATCGTTGATATGCCACAAGCTGATACCAGTATTAAAGGGCAAATTGTATTACAAAAAGATTACCCCTTGTATGCGACGGTTAACACAACATTAAAACAACCAGCGTTGTTAAAGCAACTTGCTGTCGATGTCAACGCGACGGGTAGCCTTGATAGTATGACTTTAGCTATTGATACATCAGGGCCGGTTAATACCCATGTTGATGCATTACTCGCGCCGTTACGTCCAGCCTTACCCTTTACTATCAATGCTAATTGGCAACAATTAAGTTGGCCATTACTGACGCCGGCATATATCAATTTAGCGGATGGAAAACTGTCAATGCAAGGTAATCTTGATGATTACACCATAGCTGTTTCAGGGCTGTTAGATATTAATAATACACCGCTGTTGGATCTTGATGCAAAAGGAAAAGGGACTCTACAAGGTTTATCATTCTCTCGGATTAACGCTAAAACGCTGAGTGGACAAGTATCAGCATCTGGGCAACTAAAATGGACAGATGGTATTACGGTAAAAAGTAAAGTCGCAGCAAAAGGCATACAATTAGATAAATTTTGGCCAGACATTCAATTACAACCAAATGGAAATGCTGCGGTTGATTTTAACCTTATGCCTGAAGCTGATAATGATTGGCAACTTGCCATTTACGATATTGACGTAGGCGCAGATTTTAAAGGTTACCCACTTACTTTACAGGGCAAGCTAACGTTAGATCAGGATCTGTATTGGAATTTAGATGGTTTTTCACTTTCTCGTGGAAACGACGCTGTCAAACTTGATGGTATTATTAACGAACAGTTTAAGATCGCGGGTGAAATTGATATTAAAGCCCTAACGCCTTATCTTGCTGAGAGTAAGGGCAGTGCATTCGGTTATTTTACTATTATAGGACAGAAAACCAAACCTTGGTTTAACTTTGATTTATTCATTGATGATGTTTTATTTAAAGGTAATAAATTGCAACGTGCAGACCTTACTGGGAAAATTAGCTTATCTGAAAGTCCAGAGGGTACTATATCGCTCACAGGTGAAGAGTTAATGATTGGTGAACAGGTCATTAATAAGGTTGCTCTGGATTATATTGCGGGCCTAAATAGCAATAGTATTAGTGTAAATATTGAAAATGAAAAAAATAATGCGAAATTAGAAATAAACAGTTTTTTGCAAGACAATATTTGGCAGGGAAAGGTGACTAAAGGGCGCATTAATTCTGAATATGGTAACTGGATAATTGACCCTAATGTGAATTTTACGTTCTCTAATCAAGATGATTATCTTTCTATTGCACAGCACTGCTGGAATGAAAAAGTGGCCACGCTGTGCTTAGGCTTTGAAGGTAACCTTGAGAAAACGGACAATTTCGAATTTAAATTACAAGATTATGACATAAATAAATTAGGTCTAGAAAAGGAAAAAAACCTTGAGATTGAAGGTTTGCTTAATATTATCAGTAAAGTAACGTGGCGTAAGGGGACACCATTACAGTTAACATCGAAGGTAGAAATAACCGATGCATCATTACTTATTTATAATGAAGAAGAAAGTAGTATTGCTAACTTTGATACGTTAACAATGGATGTAGGGTTAGATGAATCGAGATTAATAGCGGATATTAATATCAACTCTCATGAATTGGGTGGAATGACAAGTGATATTCGTGTGGATGATATTTTTGGTAAACGAGAATTAAGTGGTGATATTCACATTATTGATATTGATCTTGCGTTTATCGAACCGCTTATTTATCAGGTTGATGTACTCAACGGTGTTGTTTCCGGTGCAGGTATTGTGGATGGGACATTAGACAAGCCAGAGGTCATCGGGCAGTTCAACGTAAATAATGGTTATTTAGCTGGAGATGAACTTCCTGTCACGCTAGAAAATTTTCAATTTAATATTGAATCTAGTGGCCAAAAAGCGAATATTACAGGTAGTGCTAATTCGGGGAAAGGACTCGCTAAAGTTGTCGGTAATGTTACTTGGGGTAATGAATTTTACTACGAAATGCTTTTTCACGGTGATAATTTCGAATTCGATGATAATAAGGGGGTTAAATTACATTTTAGTCCTAAAATAAAAATTAAAGGTAACAAAGTTGGCGCGAAGATTTCGGGTGATATCGTCATACCTTATGCACGAATTAAAGTCGAACAATTACCACAAACTGCAATCCAAGTTTCAACAGATGTTATTATTGTTGATGCTGAGCATGTCAACGAAAAACAGAACTACCCACTCGATGTCGAAGTGAATATAAAACTATTAGATGATGTTAAAATTGACTCCTTTGGTCTTGAATCGAATATTATAGGTGATGTAAATCTAATTCTTGATGAAGATGGCAATTTATTTTCTGATGGTATGCTGCAATTTAAAGAGGGCCGTTATCGTTCGTTTGGCCAAGATCTCTATATCCGAAAAGGACAGATTATATTTTCTGGTTCAATCGATAACCCTTACATAAATGTAGAAGCAATCCGTAATACTGAGCTAACCGAAGATAATGTTATTGTCGGCGTTCGTTTAATTGGCCCAGTTAAAAAACCACTATTTACGATATTTTCAGAGCCTGAAATGCCGCAAACTCGTATGATCTCCTATTTATTACGTGGGCGAGATATAAATTCGGAAGATGAAACAAGTCAAGACGTTGTGATAACAACAATGCTTGTTGGTTCTAGTCTTGGTCAAGGTAAAGATGTCATTAGTTTCTTAGGTGATACACTCGGAGTTAAAGATTTTGCCATCGATACGAGAGGACAGGGAAATGATACTCGAGTTGAAGTGAGTGGCTATGTATTACCAGGTGTTCAAATCCGTTATGGTATTGGTTTATTCTCGGCTTTGAGTGAGGTTGTGGTGCGATATGAAATTATTCCGAAACTCTATATAGAATTAGCAACTGGTGTTGATAGTGCAGTCGATTTATATTATAAATTTAGTCGTTAAGATCTTTAATTAATCGCCATAAAAATAAAAGCAGCTAAGCTGCTTTTTATCAAATAGGCTGACAAGCTATTTTATTTCGCTTGTTTCATGAGCTGAAATAGAAACAGCATGGGAGCCTTTTGGGCCCTCGTCTATTTCATAGTCAACGACTTGTCCTGCTTTTAATGTACGATATCCATCCATTTGTATAATTGAAAAATGAGCGAACACATCATCACCACCAGATTCAGGGCAAATGAAGCCGAATCCTTTCGCGTTATTGAACCACTTAACCGTACCGGTTGCCATACCTCTGCATCCTTTCTGTAATTGCAAATTGTTTGATTACTGAACTTACATTACCCATTTAACTCATGGGTTATAAGATGGTTAGAATAATACATACCAAGGTAACTGAAATGTTAATCATTTCAACGCATCTTGTTAATAAATTTAGTTTATTCGCTACTATAGTCAAGTTAATATTCCTAAAAATGATTAAAATGAGGTAAACTTAGACGAAAGGTTGAAAGTTATTAGCCCAAATCTGTGATAGGTACTAAGATAGAATTATGAGTAAGTTAGATGAACTGATTGATTTCAAAACAAGTATAGAAAGTGAGCAAGAACTTAAACCGCCTTCGTTTTACAAAGTGTTTTTGAATAATGATGACTATACTCCAATGGATTTCGTTGTAGATGTATTACAAAAGTTTTTTTCTATGGATATAGATAAGGCTAACCAAATCATGCTAACTGTTCATTATCGGGGCAGAGGTGTTTGTGGCGTATTTACGGCTGATATAGCCGAGACAAAAGTATCACAGGTAATGCAATATGCAAAAGACAACGAACAGTCCTTATTATGTACCATGGAACAAGCATAAACGTAATGCTGACAATATTACGCAACACGTAGTTATAGGGAGATGCCTATGTTAAGCAAAGATCTTGAAGTAACGCTAAATGAAGCGTTTAAAACTGCACGTGAAAATCGCCATGAGTTTATGACGGTCGAACATTTATTGGTTTCACTATTGAGCAATAAATCTGCTTGCGAAGCGATTAAAGGCTGTTCAGGTGATATCGATGCTATTCGCGATGAACTATTGCTTTTTTTAGAACAAACGACACCTATTTTACCAGAATCAGATGAAGAGAAAGAAACACAGCCTACGCTCGGCTTTCAACGTGTGTTACAGCGTGCTGTGTTCCATGTGCAATCTTCAGGTAATAACGAAGTGACAGGTGCTAATGTACTTGTTGCTATCTTCAGTGAACAAGAATCACAAGCTGCTTATATATTGAAAAAAGCAGGTATGAGTCGATTAGATGTAATTAATTTCATTTCGCACGGGATTCGTAAAAATGATGAAGAACCGGGTGTTGAAGACAGTCATGACGCTTCGGAACAAGTAATTAATGATGGTGAAGATCAATCAACTCAACTTGAGAACTTTTCTACTAATCTCAATAAATCTGTTGTCGAAGGGCGAATTGATCCATTAATTGGACGCAATGAAGAGCTAAATCGTACAATTCAAATATTATGTCGTCGTCGTAAAAATAACCCATTATTAGTTGGTGAAGCTGGTGTGGGTAAAACGGCAATCGCAGAAGGCCTTGCATACCGAATCGTCAATGAAGAAGTACCAGATGTGATGAAAAATACGCAGGTATTCTCACTCGATTTAGGTGCTCTGCTTGCTGGCACTAAGTACCGTGGTGATTTTGAAAAACGTTTTAAATCATTACTGAAACAGTTACAAAAACATGACGATGCGATTTTATTTATTGATGAGATACACACTATTGTTGGGGCTGGTGCAGCGTCAGGTGGTCAACTTGATGCAGCAAATTTAATTAAGCCATTATTAAGTAATGGTTCGTTACGTTGTATTGGTTCGACTACATATTCTGAATATAGCCAAATCTTTGAGAAAGACAGTGCGTTAGCGCGCCGTTTCCAAAAAGTAGATATTGTTGAACCCTCTATTGATGATACGGTTAAAATTCTGCAAGGCTTGAAGTCACGCTACGAAGATCATCATGATGTACGTTATACGGCTAAAGCGCTACGAGCTGCGACAGAGTTGTCTGCTAAGTACATTAATGAACGTCAATTACCTGATAAGGCGATTGATGTCATGGATGAAGCGGGGGCTAAACAGCGCTTGCTGCCGGCAAATAAACGTAAGAAAACGATCGGCATTGGTGAAATTGAATCTATCATTGCAAAAATGGCTCGAATTCCAGAAAAATCAGTTTCTTCTAATGATCGTGATGTACTGCGAAACTTAGAACGTAACTTGAAAATGGTTGTGTTTGGGCAAGACCCTGCGATTGAAGTTCTTACTGATGCAATTCGTTTATCACGTTCTGGTTTAGGCGCTGAAACAAAACCAATAGGTTCTTTCTTGTTTGCTGGCCCAACAGGTGTTGGTAAAACAGAAGTGACTCAGCGTTTAGCAAAAATCATGGGTGTCGATCTGATCCGTTTTGATATGTCGGAATACATGGAACGTCATACAGTATCTCGCTTGATTGGCGCGCCTCCTGGTTATGTTGGCTATGATCAAGGTGGTCTGTTAACGGATGCGGTTATCAAACAACCACATGCTGTTGTACTATTAGATGAAATTGAAAAAGCCCATCCAGACGTATTTAACTTGTTATTACAAGTCATGGATAATGGTACATTAACGGACAATAATGGTCGTAAAGCAGATTTCCGTAATATTATTTTAGTGATGACAACTAACGCTGGTGCTACTGAAACTATTCGTCAATCCATTGGTTTTAAAGAACAAGACAATAACAGTGATGCGCTTGGCGAAGTCAATAAACTGTTCGCGCCTGAGTTCCGAAATCGTCTTGATAACATTATCTGGTTTAATCATCTTGATATGAGTGTTATCCATATGGTTGTTGATAAATTCTTGGTTGAATTAGAAGCACAGCTAGATGACAAACAAGTTACCTTGCATGTATCAAACGATGCTCGTAAATGGTTAGCTGACAAAGGCTACGATAAAACAATGGGCGCAAGACCAATGGCACGTGTTATTCAAGATAAAATTAAACGTAATCTTGCCAATGAGATCTTGTTTGGTAAATTGTTAAATGGTGGCGCTGTTGATATTCAATTGAAGGGTGATGAGCTCGCATTTACGTTTACTGATGTGAAAGTGACAGCGACAGAAACAGAATAAGTTAATTTTTGAATAGTGTTAGAAGGTTGTTTTTTTTCGTATTAGTGTTACTTTGTATCTATGCTTGACTTAAAGAGGGAATGCAAAATGGATATTTCCGCATTAACTAGGGTCGAAATTAGCATCCCAGATGGGATTAGTTTTGATTCATTAGGACTTGAACTTGATGATGATGGCAGTATTTCCTTTGATATTGAAACATTGGAAGCAGTGGCATTAGAAAGTGGTATTGATGTAGCTTTATTAGATGAAGACTATGTATTACAAGTATTACTTATCAGTTTTTATCAGTGGCACAGAGTTCAGAATGGTGACATCAACGCAGTCATGGAAGATATTATTGAACAAGCTAACGATTTATCTGCTTATTCTGACGATGAGTTAATTATGATGTTGGGCTCTGCTGAGATGGATAAACAAGCTAATGTTGCTATCTCGCAAATTGTTCATTAATCTAAAATGACTAAGCATAAAAAATGGAAGCCAATTGGCTTCCATTTTTATTACTATTAGTTTGATGATTCTCTATATCTTATTGATGGTAATCAACTACTGATAGTATGTATTACTCGCTGTCTTTAACTTGTAAGCCAACGTTGCCAGTCTTAACGATATCAATGATACCTTTCTTGAATAGTTGGCCTACAGCGCTTTTGAACGTCTTTTTACTCACACCAAATAAACGCGAGATTGTTTCAGGATCAGTTTTATCTGTAACTGCCATGAAACCACCATTTTTATTCAGTTCTGATAGTAGTACTTGGCTAAAGTCGGATACTTTTCCATGTCCAGGTTCATTAAGTAAGATATCAATTTTACCGTCTTCACGTACTTTTTGAATGTATGCTTTTTGTTTTTCACCACGGTTTAATTTCTTAAACATTTCATTTTTGTAAACAACGCCCCAATGGCTGTTATTTACAATTACTTTATAACCAAGATCTGTTGGATCTACAGGGGTGATCTCAACTTCTTCGTGTATTTTGTAACGCGCAGGGATGTTATCCACATGACGATCTAGTTTTGTTGTTGCTGTAATACGACCGTGAATACGATCTAAATAAATAGCGACAAGGTATTCACGACCCACTTGTAATGGGATGCGTTGCTCACTGTATGGAACTAAAAGATCTTTGTCTAAGCCCCAATCAAGGAATGCACCCACATTGTTTACTTGTTTTACTTTTAGCATGACGAATTCGCCAACTGCACCAAATACTTTTTGCGTTGTTGCAATGATACGGTCTTCTGAATCAAGGTAGACAAATACCTCAAGATCTTCACCGATTTCTGCATTTAATGGTGAGTTTGTAAAAGGTAAAAGTATTTCACCTAATACACCACCGTCCAGGTAGAAGCCTGATCCAGTTTCTTTGATAATTTCTAAGGTATTTAACTTACCTAATTCTGCCATGTTTCTTTGCTCTGTATTGAAATAATGAGGGTTATTATAGTTAACCCAATAATGTGGGCAATGTACCACGAAGCGTGAAAAAAACCCAATATTTGCGGGTGAATTAATATTAATTACTTGAAAGGTTAAAAATATGCACTAATATTGCTTGATAATAATGCCTTCTGTTATACTCCGGCCACTTAATTGCGGTATTTCTGAAGTATAAATTCTCAAAACCTTTTCGCAATTCCTAATTCCTTTAATATTAGTATAAATTATCATGACGCAACAAGACATCAAACTAACACGACTTAATAAATATATCAGCGATACAGGTTACTGCTCTCGCCGCGAAGCAGACCGCTTGATTGAGCAAGGTCGCGTAACCATTAATGGTAAAATCCCAGAAATGGGAACAAAAGTGTCAGATAGCGATATGGTTTCTGTTAATGGAAAACCCGTTAAAGAAAAACAAAAACGTATCTATATTGCCCTAAACAAGCCAGCGGGTATTACCTGTACGACAGAACGTCACATTCAAGGTAATGTGATTGATTTGATTGACTACAACACTCGAATTTTCCCGATAGGTCGTCTTGATAAACCATCAGAAGGGCTTATCTTTTTAACCAATGACGGTGATATTGTTAATAAAATTTTACGTGCTGGTAATGCGCATGAAAAAGAATATATTGTTAAAGTTGATAGCACGGTAACAGATAAGTTCTTAACGGGTATGGCACGCGGTGTTCCAATTTTAGACACTGTGACTAAACCGTGTAAAGTCACGCGTGAAGGTCGCTTTGAATTCAAAATTATTTTAACACAAGGTCTAAATCAGCAGATTCGACGCATGTGTGAGCATTTTGGTTTCCAAGTAAAATCACTAACACGTACGCGTATTATGAATATTGATATGAAAGGTTTAGCAACGGGTCAATGGCGTTTACTGACTGATAAAGAAATGGCTGCAATCAATAGTATGGTTGAAGGCTCAAGCAGTACAGAAGAAGCGTCTGACTATGGTCAAGAAAAGCCAAAAACAAAAGGTGTACATTCAAAACGTGGTGTTAACAGTGCTGCACGTCAGAAGCGTTTCGGCTACGGTGACTATGCAGCAACACCTGGACAAGTTTTGAATGAAGAAGCGAGTTCAAATGTTTGGGATAAAGATGAAACAACCGCTGATCTAGATAAGGACGATGAACCGACATCTAATTTCTGGACGCAAAATACAGCATCGTCTGATGCTGATGTTTCACGAGATGAGGTTCAGCAAGATAAACCGGCGTCTTTTTCTGATGAACAAATTTCATCAAGAGCACGTTTCGACTCTGCAGAAAAGAGAAAAGAACGAAAAAAACCGGCTACTCGACTTAGTATTATTGCTGAACGCGAAAAAGCGAAACTGGCTAATGCCAAGGCTAGCCCAACTGCGCCTCGTGTTAAAGGTACTCTTTCGTTGAAAAAGAAGTAATTCGATAAATGTCTGTCGATAATTACCCCCAGATCGATATACCTTTTGATGTTCGCTACACCTGTTTATTTTGTGGCGAACCATCAGATGCTACGATCAACATACCGTTCTCTGTGGATGATATGAATAAAGCTCCCCATGAGCCTTTATCTGTACCAGCATGCACAGAGTGCCTGTCTTTTGTAAAAAAAGCCCGCTGCCACTCTATCTATCAATATCGTAATGCCGTAAAAGCAGCGTTAACACGGAAATATCAAAAAGCATTAAGTATTGGTTCAAATTGGACAGAACAAGAATTGCAAGAATCTGAGTTTGAAGGCGCTGCGTTTGAAGGTTTTAAACGTAGTGCGTGGATGATGTTTACCATTGCAAAGGAAAGAGTTAACTACTCTGGTTGGCCTTTATGTCTTGAAGGGGTTCCACTTGCTGCCGATGATGAAGCTGGTGGATTTACGTTTGATGGTACAGAGTTTGTCAGTGTTGAACACGCAATTGAACATTACATCAAAACCTTTCATCTTGACGATGCTTTATTACCCGAACTCGTTAAATTATTGGGTACAGATAAGTTTGGTTATGCTGTTCGCGTTAGTCGTCTTTATTTAAATATATCGCCAGCAGAGCGAACGCAGATAATCGCCGATATAGTAGAAAACCAGTCCTAATTTCTGTTGTTAATAATTATAATAACTCAAAGCCGTGCTTGATCCTTTTTCATAACGACTTTGAGTTATTCAGTCCTCTATTCAAATTACACTGTTTATCAGAAGATAACATTAAGCATTATAGTATACAGTTGAGCATCTGTATCCCCATCGGTAGGAGCACTGATCAACTCACCATTACTACCATCTTTTGCATTTGTATATTTCCATTCAGCATTAAGTGATACCGTTGTCGTTAAATCATAACGTAGTCCGATTAACAGAGAATTATTTTTTTGGCTATGGTGTGATTCAGCATAGGTTACGTAAGGGGTATATTTATCAATATTATAGGCTAAGCTTGAATACCAATTGAAATGCATCGTATCGATAAGTACTTCAGCCGTCAGTAGCCATTGGTCAAGTGAGTATTCTGTGCCTAATGTGTAAATACTAATGTTGTCTGCAGGGAGTTGCATAGTTCCTTGTGGTGTTGTTACATCGACGACATATTCGAAATACGCATAATTAAACATAATGCGATAATCAAATCCGCTTAATTCACTGTGTATACCTACAGTTTTCTCTATATTAAAACCATATTGATTGTCACCTATGTCAACCTCACCATTACTTTCTATACCAACATAGGGTGTTACCGCTAAATAACTCTCATCATTTATTTCGATATCCCAAGTCCCAGAAAGTCCATCATAAGACGTGAGGCCTAAGGTCGAGTTATATACTTCTTGTGGAGGTCTGGCTGACGTATATGCTTGTCCAACATAATAGTATTCAGAGCTTAGAAACAAGGGTAACCGTAATCGTCCAACTTTTAAGTTGAAATCGGATACGCTATAACCTACGTAGACCCATTCTAACCTTGGTGATGACCAGCTATCTTGAGGGCGTTTTACGATCTGAATCGAAGTATTGAAGTTATCATTAAAGCGGATATCACCTTGTAACCCTAAAGTTGTATCACAATCGTAACAAGTGTTATCTGTGATCTCTCGGTTGACATAGAGTGGTGTTGCATTGTTAGACTGGGTTATGGAAGTCGAGCCAAAGCCACTTAACGAAATGTTATCGGTAAGGTTTAGTTTTGCATTTACTGCGGATGTACTTATTGATAGTGTTGTTGCTATAAAGCAAATCTTTGATATATACATGCTTTATTCCTCCGAATCTAAAACGAATAAAACATTAACATCTTCTGGTAATGACTTTATGGTGGCGTAAGCAATACCGTTTGGGTTTTCTTCCAACCAATCGAGTATGGATGCAATATCATTATTTGATATGGTGACTGGTAGATTCCCTTTTCCCGAAAATGCTAAACTTGCTCTATAACCATTCATTTGCGAGAGCGATTTACCAAGTAGTTTTCGATAAAAACAGGCCTTGTCATCGTTATCTTCTGTTAAATCAATAAGTTCAATATTTTTATTATTAATACGTTTTACCTTTCCTTTATATATCATTCTTACCTTGCTTTTACTTAACTTAGGAAAAGAATCATTTAATGAAAATACGGCAAAACGTCTTCCTTCATCTTTTCCCGTTTCCTCTTTAGCTGAGGTATAAAATGGGGGGGAGAGTGAAAAAATGAGTAGTCCAACGCAAAAATTACGTAAGTTTAATCCTTTAAACATGTTTACCTGCTAATTTCAGTTCTGTTACCTATCATTCAAGTTAGTAAGAAAAAGAGCAAATAACAAATTAATTTTTACATGGAAGTCAAAAACTTATGCTTAATACGTTATCGATCAAAAAACGACTAATAATTTTATTATTATGCCCATTATTGTTACTCACGTTGTTGGTTGGAGATCGAGTCAGTGATTCTGTGTTTACGTTAAATCAATTAAATAAGCTTAAATATAGAATTGAGCTGCTTACTGAGTCGTTACACTTAAATTCATTACTGCATAGTATAAGAGTCAACAAACTCTCGAATAACACAGTAGCAAATGAAGATGAACTTACTTCGTTCACGAACGCTGTAAATAAATTAAAAGAATTAGCACCTTTAGCCTTACAAAATAGTAACAACGCGATTGATTTATTATCGGATTTAGAAGGTGCAGCTGAAGAACTTACTAGTCTTAACGTTGAAGATGTTAATGATTGGTCTAGCTGGATCTCGGATACAACGAGTCAATTACTCCTTATATTAGAAAAAAACAATCTTGATATTAATGATAAAGCCATAGAAACTAATATTGAGGTTTTGTATCAATTACAGTGGCTTTATTTTTGGGCTAATGAAGAAAATTGGTATATAAACCTTATTGTTTCAGATACTGGTGTTGATGCTAAATCTTTATTACCCGCCATTGTTGAAAGGCAGCAGCTGTTTATTGAACGATTCATTGCGATTGGTGCTGATAACAGCCAAATATCTCTTTTGCAAAGTACATTCTCTGATAAGGCATTTATAGACAGTTATGCATTACGTAATTTGATTCAAAATGAGCACTTCAAAATGAATGCAAGTAATTATGACATATCAGTGTTAGACAAACGTTTAGCATTAATTAGTCAAGTTGTGTCAAATGTAGGTGCGAACTTATCAGTCAAGATTAAAACAAAGGTTGCTGAAGCTAAAATGCATGTAATAGCATCGAGCATTTTCATTACTGCATTATTACTTTGTGCATCTTACTTAGGTTGGATGCTGATTCAACGTATTCTTGGCAACTTAAAAGAAATTATCGCCACGTTAACGCGTATTGAAGATACCCATGATTATTCACTAAAAGTGAAAATCGATGGTAACGATGAATTTAGTGCGTTCGCCAAAATGTTAAATAAGCTAATTGAAGAACGTTATACAAACGAAAGTCAGATAATTCAGGCGAAGGAGTTAGCCGAACAGGCAAACGTTGCGAAAAGTTCATTTTTAGCGAATATGTCACATGAAATTAGAACCCCGTTGAATGGTGTTATTGGCATGTCCGATATTTTAGCTAGCACGAAGTTAACACCTTCACAGCAGGAGCATCTTGCTATTATTGAAAATTCCTCGCAAACATTACTCATATTAATTAATGATATTTTGGATTTTTCTAAAATTGAATCCGGTCACCTTACCATCTCTAATCATAGCTGTAATTTACGAGAAGTTATTTACGATACTGTGGCAATTGTCATCCCAACTGCAGCATCCAAGAACTTAGATCTTATCGTCAATATTTCCTCTGAATTACCGACAGACTTATTATTAGATGAGCATAGATTACGTCAGGTCTTGATGAACTTATTATCCAACGCTGTTAAATTTACCAATAGTGGTCAAGTTAGTTTGTCACTTAGTTGTACATTACTCTCAAATAAGCGATGGGAATTGTCGTTCTCTGTTGCTGATACTGGTACTGGTATCGAAGATGATAAACAACAGAAAATCTTCGAACCTTTTACTCAAGAAGATGGTTCAATTACACGAGAATTCGGTGGGACTGGATTAGGGTTAGCGATTAGTAGCCAATTAGTTGAATTAATGGGTGGAAAAATCGATATTGATTCCGTAAAAGGTGAGGGGAGTAATTTCTATTTTACTATTTACGTAGAGTCATTTGCTGATATTCGCGTTCAGCAGGTGGTTCCTATAAATACGAATGTAATAGTTATCACGAATGAAATGGATTTTAGTCATGACATTTGTACAGAACTATCACGTAATAATTTTTCTGATATAACAACTGTAGTCTATACACAAGATCTCGCGAATAACGTGACGATGAATGATTCTACGGAAAAAAACCTTAATCCGTTAATCATTTATTGCCAGAATAGCGTTCAATTAACACTAAAAGACATAGATTCTTTAGGTAAATTAGCGCTTAAACATACTTTTATTTTAGTGCAGTCACATTGTATAGAACCACTAAGAAT
>NZ_FPLG01000121.1:0-1047 GCF_900120065.1 Moritella viscosa | reverse complement strand
GATTTATTTAGTCCTGGTCGCGCTAGTTTTGTTGTTACTTGCGAGCATGAACCCAAAGGTATCGTGGAATTACACCTTGGTTATCGGGTAGATAAACTGCAGCCTTATTTTATGGGCGTGATTGAATCTAAATATCAATCATCCGGTCGTTGGTATCTGACTTGTCGTGAATTACTCGGTGCATTATCACTGCCGGCTAACATGGCCATTCGTTTTGCAACGATGAAAGATGTGCTTGAACAGCTTGCGGTTACCGGTCTTCATTTTATTTATCCAGATGTTGATTATATCAATCAGCCCGTTCCTTGTTTTTATCATCAAGGCGACGGTATATCTGTATTACGTCAGTTAGGGAAAATATACCAGGTACCGGATTATATTTTTCAGCAACGCCCCGATGGCAAAATCTACGTAGGCAGCTGGCATGATTCGGGCTGGGCCAAGTCGGTCATCACTGATTTTTCAGAACACCCAATTAAACCAATCAGCTCGAGTAAAGGTGAATTAATTGCGATCCCTAAGTTACGTCCAGGACTAAAACTTAATGGCCGTTACCTTAGTGAAGTGACATTAACAGGAAATAAGCAGGTTATCAGATGGTCAAAAACGCTATACGCCGCTTAGTATTACGTTACTTTCCCGAATTAGGACAGCGTAAACACTTACCGCAATTGGCTCGAATCGAGAAAATTTATGATATGCCGGTTAATGGCGCCAGTGTAAGCAGTGCATTTCGCGGCTATAAAGCGGCTGACATTCAATTGTTAGATGCGGTGACGGGTAAGCCCTTAGCTGTTCCTGTCTTTGAACAAGTGAGTATTGCATCAGGGCAGGGGCATGAACATGGTCTATTCGTTGAACCTACACCAGGCATGCAGTGCTTAATTCAATACATTGATGGTTTGGATTCATTGCCGGTTATTACGTCGCTTTTACCCTGGCATACCTTGGTACCCGATCATCGTTCAACCGATGTAAGCCTGCAGCAATCACACCGCAGTAAATTAGTTGGCACTAATGGCGATTGGCAGCTGCAGACAGATGGTG
>NZ_FPLG01000123.1:0-1164 GCF_900120065.1 Moritella viscosa | reverse complement strand
TCTGAACAACAGGTAACCGGCATTCTTACTAATGCTGGTAAACAACATATCACCCAGTGTGCGCTAGCAAACACGGGACTCGATGTAACAACACTGGTGTTGGCTAATATCCCTAATTTAAGTGATAGCGCAGCGCGCGACCCTAATATGGCGCTCCCAACACAAACACAAATTGCCTATCAAACGGATGAATTACTCGATGGTTTCATTGATGAGCATACCGTGGCATGGGCGTGTGTGTTAGACCAGGACGTTGGTGATTTTGATTACAACTGGATTGGTTTAGTGACCAGTACCGGCATTTTGTTAGCACTGGATTATTTGCCACTGCAGCGTAAACGTCAGGGCGTGAACAACGTACACAACCGCAGTTTTGTATTGAGGTTCGCCGCAGCCAAAGCCCTTGCCCGCATCGATATTAAAGCCAGTAGCTGGATGTTTGATTACAGCCCACGCCTGGACAGTATGCAATTAGCGATTGTCGCTAATGCCACGGCGCAAATTGACAACATGACGCGCCACTTAGGCTTAAAAGACGTAGTAACCAGCTTACAAAATACTATCGAACTGCAGCAAGTTCACATCGGCACTTTAGAGCAAGTAGGGCAAACACTGCTGCGCACACAATCTGCAATGATAAAGCAGCGTCAGGAACAAGATGGTGAGATACAAACTTCACTTGCCAAAATGGCAACCGCACAAATCAGTACTATGTACCGACAGGTAAAGCATATTACATCGGATTAATAATCGTTAAGAGGAATACAACATGGCAATAGAACAAGACATTGCAGAACTCGTGCAAGCCAGCAATAACCTCACGGGTGTTGTTGATGGGAAAATGAAAGACATTGATAAGCTGGTCGCCGATAAAAAGGTGCTCATAGACCAGTACCTAAGTAATGTTGTCAGTAATATCAACGGGGTTGACGTACATAAGCAGGGCCGGATAAAAACCTACTTTATTCAAGGTAACTTAAGTAGTGGTGGACATACTAGAGAAGGGGGGCCTGATGATTTATTTCCTGTTTGTGCAGCCCCTAAATCTCCCACTTATCTAAATTTAATTGAATTTATTGCTTCTTCCGCTGGTTTTGGGGGCGGTGGTGATATGTTTCGTGTTGAATTCATGATAACGCACCGCGGTATGGCTGCTAATACAGG
>NZ_FPLG01000124.1:0-5579 GCF_900120065.1 Moritella viscosa | reverse complement strand
CACCACCGGAGGTAGGTGGGTAGGTTACGGTTTCGCCAGACTGTGCAGCCGCTTTTTTGGCTTTAGCACGAGCAATTGCAGCAGCAACGGCGGCTTTCTTAGGATCAGCAGCAGGCGTTGGTGTATCAGTTACGGTTTCGCCAGACTGTGCAGCCGCTTTTTTGGCTTTCGCACGAGCAATTGCAGCAGCAACGGCGGCTTTCTTAGGATCAACAGCAGGCGCTGGTGTGTCAGTTACTGTTTCGCCTGACAGTGCAGCCGCTTTCTTGGCTTTTGCACGAGCAATTGCAGCAGCAACGGCAGCTTTCTTGGCATCAACTGCTGGCGCTGGTATGTCAGTTGCTGTTTCGCCTGACTGTGCAGCCGCTTTCTTGGCTTTCGCACGAGCAATCGCATCTGCAACAGCTGCTTTTTTCGCTTCAATCGCTGGGCTCGTTGTTATTTCTACTGGTTGTGAACCTTCGGCTTCTCGTTTAGCTTTAGCGGCTGCTTTTCTCGCTTTTCGTTCTGCAATGACAGCTGTATTATCTGGAACCGTAGTATCAGTGGATGCGATAGCGGCTTTCTTGGCTTTAGCGCGAGCAATTGCATCAGCAACTGCAGATCCTTTACTTGTTTTTCCATCGGCCGCTGCTTGTTCAGCAGCTTTGGCTTTTTGGATGCGTTCCATCGCTGCTTTAACAGGATCTTCACCCGTTGTGGCTTTCGCTGCTGCGCGGCGTTTTTCGGCGGCCTCTTTTTGGCGTTGTTCACGTTGCGCTTTTTCTAATGCTAATCGTTCATTACGCTTCTCAAAGCGCTCTTTCGCAATAGCTGCTGCTGCAAGTTCTGCATCACTTTCACGGACTTCTACTTTGGCAATCCGGTACTGATGAACAAGTGGTATTTGGCTCGGGCAAACATAGCTACAGGCGCCACATTCGATACAATCCATTAGATTATAATCGGCAAGTTTAGTGACGTCTTTTGCTTGGCTATACCAATGTAATTGTTGCGGTAATAAATCAACAGGGCAGGCTTCTGCACACTCTCCACAACGGATGCAGGCGTCAGGTTCTCTTACTTGGGGAATTTCATCTTTGATAGGGGTTAAAATACAGTTACCTGTTTTAGTCAGTGAAAACTGGCCGTGCGGTAATGTAAAGCCCATCATAGGCCCACCATAAATAATTGCAGCTGCTTTATCTTCATCGCATTTAAATTCACGGAGTAATGCACTGATTGGCGTACCAATTAACGCTTCTACATTACGTGGTTGTGGGAATGCTTTGCCGGTTAAGGTAACAATACGGCTTAATAATGGCTGGCGATCTATGATTGCTTGTTTGACGGCATAAATAGTGCCAACATTTTGCATGACGATCCCTGATTGTGCAGGGATCTGACCTTTACTGATCTCTTTACCCGTTAACACTTGAATTAACTGTTTTTCGCCACCGTTCGGGTATTTTGTTGGCACTTTACGTACGATAATATCAGCACTTAGGTTAGTTGTTTTTATCGCTGTTTCTAACGCATTTGCGGCATCAGGTTTATTATCTTCAATGCCTATGATGCAAAGTGCAGGTTTGATCATGTGACGTAATATCTCAATACCTTGAATGATATCGTCTGCTCGTTCACGCATGAGTACATCATCAGAGGTGATGTACGGTTCACATTCTGCTGCATTGATTAACAAAAATTCAATTGGCTGTTTATCACTTAACTTTACCGCTGTCGGAAAGCCTGCGCCACCCATACCAGCGACTCCCGCTAGGCTTATATGTTGTTGTAATTCAGCTGTTGAAAGTTGTTTATAATCGAGTGCTGGTAGATTTTCGAGTGCTTTATCTTCTTGATCACAAATTAGTTTTATTGCAATTTCAGGTGTTGCTGATGGGTGAGTACTTGGATATTGTGCAATATGCTCAATGGTACCTGACGTTGGGGCATGAACCGGTACAGACATGAACGAATCAGATGCTGTTAGTGGTTGGCCTTTTAAAACTTTGTCACCTGGAGCAACAATTATCTGACCACCTTGGCCAATGTGTTGCTTAACGGGAATTATCAGGTGTTTAGGGATATTCGCCATCGTAATTGCTAAACGCGTTGACTGGGTCTTATTCTCTTGTGGATGTACACCACCAAAGTAGCGCCACAGTTTACCATTTTTTATTTGTTCGATTAATGAAATCATGTGACCTACTTAATATTCACTACAGGGATAGAGTCTAATTGCCACTTCCATGCAGCTTGTACTGGTTCCATCACGATACAATCGGTAGGACATGGTGCAACACATAATTTACAGCCTGTGCAAGAATCAACTATCACAGTGTGCATTGCACGTGTTGCACCTGCAATGGCATCCACAGGGCAGGCCTGAATACATTTAGTACAGCCAATACAGTCTTCTTCAATAATACGTGCAACCATTTTGATGCTGGCGTCGTGTTCTTGCTCTGCAATAGGCTTGACTTCAACACCCATGATATCAGCAAGTTTTTCAACGGTATCTGCACCACCTGGAATACATAAGTTTACTTCTTCACCGTTCGCTACGGCTGTTGCATAAGGTTTGCAGCCTGGATAACCACATTGGCCACATTGTGTTTGTGGTAACTCGGCATCAATTTGTTCAACGACAGGGTTACCTTCAATTTTAAAACGAATAGCTGCCCAGCCGAGCCCGAACCCAAACAAAGCAGCGAGAATAACAAGGGTAATAATTGCAATGAGAATAGTAGTCATAGTTATCAACAGTTAAAGTTTAACCAAGCCCGTAAAGCCCATGAACGCAAGTGACATAAGACCTGCAGTGATCATGGCGATTGAAGTCCCCTTAAAAGGGGCTGGGACGTTTGCTGCTGCGATCCGTTCACGCATAGCGGCAAATAATATAAGAACTAATGAGAAGCCAACTGCAGCACCAAAGCCATATACAGCACTTTCTATAAAGTTATGTTTTTCATTAATATTGAGTAATGCCACACCAAGTACCGCACAGTTAGTCGTGATGAGTGGTAAGAAAATCCCTAATAAACGATAAAGAGTAGGGCTGGTTTTATGTACAACCATTTCAGTAAATTGTACGACAACTGCAATAACGAGAATGAAACTAAGTGTTCGTAGATACTCTAAGCCGAGCGGCGTTAAAATATAGGTTTCAACAAGGTATGAAGACATTGCAGCAATGGTCAGTACGAACGTTGTTGCAAATGACATTCCTATCGCGCTTTCTAGTTTGCTCGAAACCCCCATAAACGGGCACAAACCAAGAAATTTGACTAGTACAAAGTTATTTACAAGAACAGTGCTTACTAGCAGTAAAAGATATTCGGTCATGATGAAGTAATACAGTTACTATGGGAGGCCATATTATCGGGTATCTGTACCATTGTTACAATAGGAAAGAAGTAAATTGGTAACGTAAAAAGGCTAATAATCAGTTAGTCTTCTTACCTTATCTGGGTTTTTACTGTTTAACAGGCTATTTTACTTAATGGTGCAGGTTTTGAGATGAGATAACCCTGGATCCCGTCAACATACATGGACTCGAGTAATTGTTTTTGCGCTAAGTCTTCAACGCCCTCGGCAATAACTTGGCAACTCATGCGATGAGCAACATCAACAATCATACGTAAAAATTGTTGACTTGCATTGTCATCTGTAATTGACTGAATTAAGCCACTGTCTATTTTTATGTAATCTGGTTTTAGTTCTCTAAAGAGTTTGAATGAACTAATGCCATGACCAAATTTACTAATTGCTGAGCGGCTACCAACACGGCGTAGCATATCTATTACACGTTTGCTTGAGACGATATTTCTTTCTAGAATAACCTCATCAATTTCAAAAACTAAATTGGTTGCGATGTTTGGCTCACGTAGCAATAAGCGCTCTAGCCAGACAATAAATGCGCTACTTTGCACAGATTGTGACGTTAGATTAACTCCCCATCGACTGGAACCATCCATTTGTGTACGGCTATTGCTAATGATATTTTCGATAATAATTTGGTCAAGTTTAACGGTATAATCTAAGCGTTGAGCCATTGCAAACAAGGTGTGAGTTGGTAGCATTGCATTGTTGCTACCAATAAAACGAGTATAAATTTCTTGGTAATTTTTCATGTTACGGTGAATGGGTTGAACTGGCTGGCTGAGCAACATCAGGCTGCGTTTATTGATAATCTCTTCAATCACATCTTTCCAATAAGATTGCCCTTGATTTTCTTGTTGAGCATCTTGTTGTTGAAATGCCCAGTGATTAGGCCCTTCGAGTTGCGCTTTCGCTAATGCAGTATCCGCACGCGCTAATACTTGTTCAGGCTGTTGTCCTGAATGAACCGTTGTTATGCCTATATACGCAACATTCTCTAAATCATGAAGTGATTGATAATCATCGAGGTTAGCTTTTATTTCTCGCGCCAACTTATGTGCGACGGCTGCAGTCATATTCGGAATGATAATGGCGAAATCAGGGCCTGAAACACGGTATAATTGACTATCGGGATAACGTTTTGTACATTGCTTTAGTATATTGGATATATCTTTTAGGTAAGTATCGCCGCGTTGAAATCCTCTGTGTTTATTGGTATGTCCAAGTGCTGTTGCACGAATTAATGCGATAATTGCAGATTGAGATTCATTTTTTTCCGACAAAATATCCACAAGCTCACCACGAAAGTAAAATCGATTGTATAAACCGGTTAAATTATCCATGTTAATTTGTTTTGAAAGGGCTTCAATTTTATCATGCTGATCTTGTAATTCTTTATGATGATCTGCTTTATGCTGTGCAAGAAGGCGGGTGATAGCTGGTGATGCATGGTAATTTGGTTTTGTCGTGTTACCAATTTCCTTAAGGATGTTCCTTTCTAACTTAACTAATAATCGTTTCACGGATGCAAGACATAATAAATAGGCGATAAAGAGTGAAACAATAAAAGTGCTTAGTAATTTTATCTGCGCGTTATCCTTGTCATTAAATCTGAGTTTAAATTTATAACTAAATAAGTCTGTAGCACCTGAAAACTTTTTAGCGAGCTGAGGGAAGATCAACTGGATTAAGGTAGGGTAGTTGATATTTGAGTCCCAACTGGAAGAAATCGATTCTGTTTGAATAAATAATTGGCTTAGCCCGAGGCGCTCTGTTAATAATTTAGCATTATCATCCGTAATTGAATCAAGGCTTATCTTTTGGCTCAATGCGTCATTAACAATACTGCCTTGTATGGCTAATGATGAATTTAATGACTGGTAACTAAAACCTAATGAACTGATTAGCATACATAAAAAAACAAATGTGATAGAAAGATTGCAGCGAAAATAATCCGTCATTTTCATTATCCCTATAATATTTTTACATCCCTGTGTGGCTAGATTAACCTGTTTCGAACAATAAAAATACGTATGTGAGGGGCTTAGGTATAGATTATGCGATAGCGGGCACTATTTTCAGTAATAATTAAACTTTAGTAGGAGAGATGTTTTAGTTATAAATATTAATTTTGTCGTTGAGAATATTATTGGACAGCTTGTTATGAGGTGGGATTATTAGATATTAAAAGAAATGGCTCCCCTTGCTAGACT
>NZ_FPLG01000126.1:0-9199 GCF_900120065.1 Moritella viscosa | reverse complement strand
TAAAAACTTAGTTATTCGAGCCAACTTAGACCCATTCGGTAATGCTAATATTGAATTTTTTAATCACAAAGAATTTACCGACATCCACAAAGACTACAACAAAATTCCAGTTCAAATTGAAACAACAAATGGAACAGCTGTTAAGCTATTTAACCCTGCAAAATTATGGTTAGAAAGTCCAGAAAGTGATTCTGCAAAATTCGGAATAACATTTTATCCCAAGCTGACAAAATTTTATAAAGGCAAACTAAACACCTATATGGGTTTAGGCTGCTCACCTATTGATATTGATGAAAAAGCCGAAATAGATTTACAGATATACCTAAATCACGTTTATAACGTTATTTGTGATGGCAACAAGGAACACGGCGACTACTTAATAAAATGGATCGCTCACGCAGTACAAAAACCAGAAGAAAAACCAGAAGTCGGCGTTGTTCTTAAAGCTGGCCAAGGAACAGGTAAGGGCACACTCTTAAAACCACTGTCTAAAATTTTTGGAGCCCACTATTTACATGCTACAAGTCCAGAGCAAGTAATAGGAAAATTTAACTCTCAGTTAGAAAACAAAATAATGCTTTTTGCAGATGAATTTTTCGCTGGTAGTAAGGGCTCGACCGATAAACTCAAAGCCATGATTACAGAGAAAACAGGCAGTATTGAGCGCAAGGGCATTGATCGTATCAGCTTGCCTGATTATTCACGCATTATTATGGCAACAAACCATGAAAATGTAATCAGTATTGAGCGTGACGAACGTCGTTACCTTTACCTTGAAGTATCCGACCGCTATAAACAAAACCGCGAATACTTTAAACCACTGCATGAAACAGTAGATAAACCAGACTTTGCAGGTCAGCTGTTAACTTACTTAATTAATATCGACATTACGGATTTTGAGCCACGCCACGTACCAAAAACCAAAGCACTTGAGGAACAGAAAATTGATAACCTAGACCCACTTGATAAATGGCTATTCGAAATCTTATCTGACGGCACTTTTTTTGGTGCAGGATTAATGGAAGTATCAGTTTCAAGAAAAGATATTCAGACTATAGCGCAAAAGTGGATAGATGATCATGGACTTAAAGTTTTCGGTAGCTTAGATCGTCAGCTTGGTAAGCGGCTAAAACTTATTGGCGTTGATGATGCCCGACCATATTTTGAAGGAAAGCAGGTTAGAACCTATATTTTCCCACCATTGGCAACAATTAGAGCAAATTTTGATAATTACATGGCGTTTACTACGGATTGGTAAAAAAAAGCATAAAGAATGACAAATTTATAATTAAAGTCGCGTTTGCGGCTTTTTTTACGCGTAAATATCAAATTAAGACAGTTTTAAAAAATACAAGTCAGTTAGTAAGTCAGTTGCAGACCCTTGCTACAACTGGCTTCATCCAGTTAAGACAGTTTAAGCAGTTTATTTTCTCATTTTTTTATTTATTTATAATAAAAAAAGTTACAACTTAATTTTCAACTGTCTTAACTGTCTTAACTGTCTTAACCATTGGTATGACTGACTTGGTATATATATATAACTGTCTTATAACTGTCTTATAACTGTCTCAATTTAAAATAAATAACCTAAAACCAGTAATTAAAGGTCATCGCTTCGCGCTGAATTCATTCGCTGCGCTAGCAAGGTCAAGAGATCCCCCTCCGCCCCTAAAGGGGAACCTCTCATTGGCGAGTGCCTAGTTGCGGGGGAGACGCTACGCTTAAAACACCCCCACACCTAGTCCATCTTCAATGAACGACAACGACAGTCAACCCACTCGTTCCTCGGGGTCGCTACGCTTGACAGTCTTATGACGTTACGAGTCAATAACGAAACCCTCTAACTTAAAGAGAGTCACATTAATTTAAGGGCTTTTTTGAATAATTTCGAGTGAATTTAAAAAACGCACAAAAACGCAAGAATGCGATCGAGGCTAATATTTTCACAACGTACTAAAATATGTTAAAGTTGTTATTAAACAGTCACTTAATCACGTCCTTGGTGACTAGTTATGCACTTCCTTAATTTCGTTTATTTGTAGTGCTGAATTTTGGTGTGGAGGGGAGGGTGAGTCCGAACGGCTGAAAAATCCTTGCTCTGAGCATAAATATTCAGACTTTTGCATAATAGTGAATAAGGTTTTTAAACTCTTCAATTACCCCTCTTTGCTTGAATCAATTTTCTATAATCGCCATATAGAAATGCCTTCTCTACCTCCCAAAGAGAAATACGAGTACTTTTATTCTACTTAATTATTTAGTTGTGTAGGGAAAATTACATGTATATGACTTGTCCTATTTGTCATTGTCAGGCTCGCGTTATTAATCAAAAGAAAGAGACGCGAACAAAAAGTTTATTAACGTGCCAATGCCGTAACTTAAATTGTTCTTCTTCCTTCACTCTATCTCTTAGCATGATTAATAAAGGCGTAACTAATGGCCCGAAGGAGGCCGTATGTTAGATTGCCCTGATTGTGGCGGGTCATATCGAGTCGTTACCTCAAGCCCTGCCTCAAACACGATTAGAGAATATTATTGCGAATGCAAAGTCTGTGGTATTCGATTTCTTCAATACGCAGTACTGGAGAGTTTTATTTTTGAGAACTCTAAAAGCAAACCACCAAGCAAGCAATTGCAACCACATATCGCAAAGAAAAGAGATGTGATGCTTCGATTAATCTCGCCTAAGCAGAAGTGTGAAAGACCTGCAATGAGATTTTTATAACACCTTACTTAAATGAGCTTTTCCTCATTGTATCAATCAAAGTTTAATAGAATGGAATTGGATAACTAATGAAACCAGAATTACAAATAAAACTTAATGCTTTTAAAGAATCAGTTCAACAAATCTATGGAGTAGAGGATGCTAGCGAAAGATTTAATGTTACTCCCGCTGCTGGTCAAATATTAATTGATGATGTGAAAGATACTGATGACTTCTTAACACGTATCAACGTTATAACGGTAGATAACTTAACTGGTGAAGCTATCGGTTTGGGTGTTGGTCGTATGATTGCGTCGCGGACAGATACAGCTTCAGGAAAAGAGCGACAAACACGTTCTGCGCATGATTTAACTGCAATGCGATATGAATGTATTCAAACAAACTTTGATACACACATCACTTACACTCAGCTTAATGCTTTTTTTCACTTAAAAGATTTTGAAGGTCGTGTTAATGATCAAATTCGTATTCAATCTGATTTAGATAAAATTAGAGTTGGTTTCTATGGGACATCGGCTGAAAAGGACACTGACATTAACGCTAATCCTAATGGTGAAGATGTTAATGAAGGTTGGATCGAAGCATTACGAAAAAATAAACCTGAAAATGTATTATCTGAAGTTGTCGTTAATTCAAATGAAATTCGTATTGGTGAAGGCGGAGATTTTGTTAATCTTGACCTTGCCGTTCTTACGGTAAAAAGTTTATTAGATCCCGTATTTGCATCAACAAATGATTTGATTGCTATCGTAGGCAATGAATTGATTGCTGGTGATCAAGCAAGACTTTATGCGCAGAACGGCAATACCCCAAGTGAGAAGGTAAAAATTGAAATGAGACAAGTCATTTCTACTTATGGCGGTTTACCTACGTTCACGGTTTCCAACTTCCCACCACGCGGCATTATGGTGACTAGTTTTGATAATCTATCAATATATATCTTAAATAATTCAATTCGAAAATCGGTTGGTGTCAGAAATGATAAACGTGACCAGGTTGAAAATTTTGAGTGTATGAGTATGGCCTATGTTGTTGAGCAATTAGGAAAAGCGGCAGCACTTGAGTTTGACAACGTTAAGCTTAAAAAACAAGGTTCTGATATTTGGGCATAGCTTTAATTTATAGCTATAAATTTGTAATGTAACAATTGAGATTAGATATGCAAAAATTAAAAGTTATTGTTGAACGTTGTGAGGGTATATCTTGTTCACTTTATGGTTATGATGAAATGTTTATCAATGTATCTAAAGATGCCAATAGTGATGATTTTGTTAAATCACTTATTCGATTCACGTTAGAAGAAGCTATTTCTACAGGTGATAATCAAATATTCCTCTTTTCATCACCTGACTATCGTGAAAAATTTAAAAAGCAGATGCTTGATTTCGCTTGCTCACTGGATGAGGAAGTTGATAGCCTTGGTTTTCTATCAAATGGCGCTCAAATTAGCTTTATATTAGCTAGTAGTAGAACTTCAAGTGGTGCTGTCGGTCATTCTTATGCCGTTGATTGTTTTGACGATATAGTTCCTACAGATGTTTACAATTTAATGCTGGGCTGGACTATGTTCGTTGGACTTCGCGCTGTATTTATCTCTACTTCATCAACGTAATCAGTATTTAGATTAGAAAGTGATTATTTAAATAATAGGGTATTGTAAGCACCCTATTATTTAAAATTAACTATAAAATCAGGTTTAATTGCGAGTTGCACAATACAATAGATATTACTAGGTAATATTTATTATTATCGCTATAAATCAAAACCCCATTTTGACAATTCAAAAACAAATATTGATACCAATAACCGATTAATTTTTTTCAACAATAGGCTTTAGCCGTCCCGCCCTTTCTGCCAAACCTGCTTTTTGCTTAGATTATGAGGGAATGTGTCGGTTCTTTCGGTGAGTCTATTTTGCGCGTTTAACTTTGTTATTAAAGCAACCTGTAACGCCCTGTTGAGTGAGTTCTCTTTAAGTTCGAGGGTTTGTCATTGACTCGTAACGTCATAAGACTGTCAAGCGTAGCGACCCCGAGGAACGAGTGGGTTGACTGTCGTTGTCGTTCATTGAAGATGGACTAGGTGTGGGGGTGTTTTAAGCGTAGCGTCTCCCCCGCAACTAGGCACTCGCCAATGAGAGGTTCCCCTTTAGGGGCGGAGGGGGATCTCTTGACCTTGCAGCGCAGCGAATGAATTCAGCGCGAAGCGATGGCCTTTTATGTTTTTGTTCTGGTGTATTTTTATTACTATAAACTTGAATAAATATTATTAGGTTATACTTATTTTTTTGAGAATTTATATTCTATTGGGATTTTGGTGGGAGTTAGTTCGCTATATTTCACGTAGCGAACCATTTTTATTGCCTGATCTTACATAAAATGCGTTATGCGCATAAAACCGTTAAACGCCTCGCAGCTACCGCTTAATGGGTGTTTTGGCCGCTTAAGTCATGAAGTCGGGAATTAGACCCATACGCCAATCTTACATAACGTGCGTTATACGCATAAACCGTTAGCCCACCCAAATCTACCGCTTAAGGGGGTGGTGTGACCGTTAACATGACTGCATAGCTAATTAGAACCTTACTCAAATGTTACATAACATGCGTTATGCGCAGTAGGTTTTACCTTATTGACAAGATTGCACTATTGCCTTATTGCTATCTTGTCAATAAGGTAATATAATTAAGTTGTAGAAGGGCTTGGTATATAACTTTATTCTGGATTGGTTATATATTTGTATGCTGCTTGTAAAGCACCAGAGTTTTACAATAGATTGTTAAGGATTTATTCCTATCCCGACCCCAAAGAGCTAAGGGAACGCCACGAACAATCACAATTTCATAGAGGTTGGTATTTATACCAGCCTTTTTTGTATCTATAGATTCCCAACTAATGTACCAGCATGTCTTGTCTTGTCATACGCGGTAACAATACTATAGTAAGGTTCTTCACCTTGCGGTTGCTTTAACTCAACAACAACCATTCCAGCTGTAGACTCTACAATTAAAGGCTTATTTGGGTCTTTATTTTGGTCTATTATAATTTCAGCCCCAACTGTAATAACACTTTCTATAAATTCAATTACATCAAATGCGTTAGTGGCTCCGATTTCAACCTTGTGCTTATCCCATATATGACGAAGTCCAAAAGCGGCTTTAAGTTTTCTTTCGTTACGATCATAAAACCCTGAATCGCCTAATTTTAGTATTATATTTCCCGTTGGAAATCTAGCGCCTAGGTTGGGCATTACCCCAAAAGAGCACGTACCATTAGAGTTAGTTACTTTGGCGTTCTTCGTCTTTTTACTATCGAGCATCTGTTGGGATACATCGTTAGGTAACAAAATGCTCATTAAATTAACGCCTTTAAAAATTAAGTACTGATATTACGTATAATATCAGTACTTTTATACGAGCGTAACAATATTATAATATTT
This sequence comes from Moritella viscosa, assembly GCF_900120065.1. Taxonomy (NCBI): domain Bacteria; kingdom Pseudomonadati; phylum Pseudomonadota; class Gammaproteobacteria; order Alteromonadales; family Moritellaceae; genus Moritella; species Moritella viscosa. Next base: position 3,036 of record NZ_FPLG01000126.1, on the reverse strand, counting down.
GATTTTAGCTAGTGGCTCATTGATTTTGCCCTCCTAATTGGAGGCTTTTTAGATCTTGGGCTAAAATCGTCCCTGAGCGGCCTATTGAACATAAAGGTGATAATGCGCAGTACCATTTCACCACTCAAGAAAATAAGCGTCCCTAAGCCCCGTTTTACCCCCTTTAAATCAATTAAAATCAGCAATTATGGATAGATAATTTTGCACCATTATGGGGAAAGTTAGTTTCAGTTGAATTTTGGCTGAAAGCCATGTTTGTGTAAGTTTTGGGTATTTTGGTTCATGTTTTTTTTCACGGGTAATATTTTTACCCGTGAATTAGCTTCAAGTGGAATGTGTTTTTTAATTTATTGAGATTCTTGAATTTTAATATTTAAAAACTTACAAATTAGGTGAGCATCGCAATAGCTTAATGGTAGCTGTAATAAGATCTCTCCCGATGGTTCACCGTTCGTGGTTGTTAAGCATTGTATAATTTGGTATCCGTTATTCTGCGTAACCATCACGGTTTCAGCTCTAAAGTTAACAGTAAGACGGCCAGTTTTGAGTTCTATCATTTTGTCTTGTGAATACTTTGTTATTGATAGATCTATTAAGTTTATAGTTTGCATTACTTTCTAGTCCCCGTTTACTGCTTTAATTAATCTGATTACTTGGCCTTTAGTTAATAAAGGGGATAGTCTTACTATGTCGTTTAATGTAATAATGTTCATATTGATTAGCTCCGAACAGCTGATTAGTGATTGTCGCAAGTGTTAGCGCACCTGCGGCTTTCTTTTGAATTATTATAATAGTACTTACTATTAGTAATTACAACCACTAATAACTAAAGGTAAGCACTAATCTAAAATACCACCCTTGATAATGATCTGCTTGCACAACTTAATATACAGGTCTCGACTGCCTTTAGAGCCTGTTAGCTCAATAGCCTGCTTGATTACAGCAAGTTCATACGCGTTAACCTTCATTGAGTGTAAGCCTGTTCTAACGTCATGCGAGTTATCAGAATGATTTGCTACATATGCAGCTAAATTATCAGATTTCAGTTCCTTTATTATTGCTGCTTGCTCGTTGTATGCTGCTAATGTTCGTGCTCGATGCTCTTTCTGATACGCACGTTTTTCTATCTTTTGGCTTTCAATAACAGCGCTTTCAGTTGTTAGTTGTTCGCGGTTTTTAGCCGGTTGTTTCTTTGATATTAAACTCACAGTATTACCTCATTTAAAAATACGTTCATTTCAGCTCTCGTTCTCGTGGTGTTTCGTTGTTCGCTAAAATCTTCTAGCATTGGCATTACCCATTCGCAGGAACTTAACCCGAACTCAGCCAGTGATTCGCGTCTTGATAATAATGCTTTGCTGTTAGATCGAGTTTTAGTGAATACGAATTTAGATTTTTCTTTTAAGCCGTACTCATTTAGTCGAGAAACTAAAAATTCTAACTCTATAAAATCATTCTTACCTGTATTCATTGGCACGATAACTAGAGCATCAACATCAGAACATGCTTTTAGTAAATCGATGTTATTTGCAGTGAATGCTCCAGCCGTATCGTAAATGCAATATTCAGCGTTATCATTTAAGATCGTTGTGACATGCTTTTGTTGGTCGGTGTTATCCACGCTGACAGATTTACCTATCCGCTGTAACTCATTAGCGGTGTATTCGCATAGCGTTGATTTAGATACGCCACCTTTGGTATTGAAGAATATTATATGCTTAGTCATAAAACCCTATCATTGGTAATTACTAATTGTAATTACCAATAGTAAGTTAAATTTATTTTTTAGCAATCAATTATTGAGTGAGTTGTGCAGCAGGCATAAAAAAAGCCGCGATTGCGACTTTAGTTTTAAATCTTTATGCGAAAGCCATTTATCATCTTAGGTAAGACCTGTTAAGCATGATTAGATTGTGCACTTGATTTTAGACGCGGCTCTGCAATGAAATGAGAAAATGACGAGTGATAAACGAATGTAGCACTACAATTAAGTGATTTGCATTGACAGTTCATTTCTCGTAGTTTTTCGGTGACAGTGCGCGATGTAGCTATACGTGCGACTGAACCACATGAAGGGCAATAAATTCTCATGCTTGCCTACCATTTGGTATCTGAATAGGTCTGAATGAAAGTAGCTGGATAACGTTTGCTTTAAAAATGACTAATCCACTGTTTAGGTAACCAGTGGTTTTTAGAGTGCAAATATGACAAGTTGTTGATATTGTCATTTTGCATAGTAAATAGTGTTCTAATTTGGTCATACAGGTTGATTTAACGCATGGTTTTAACTTAGTATTCATAATGTATCTACTCGAATCTACTTTCTTTTAGATGCAATGAAACTCCAAGGGCTTAGCCCTCGGATTTTCAAAAGTCCCGGTAAGAGACAGAGATAAGGGATGCTTCAACATTGCCTTATTATTTAGATTCAAGGGGACTCTAATCCCCTTGAATCGCCTATTTATTAGATCACAAGACATTGATTTTGTCACTTTGTTTGTAATTTAAATTTAGGAAGATTAGGGCGTTGGTGGTACTTCGCCTGTTTGAATCTATTTAGAAAAAAGCCGACAACTTGGGGTCGGCTTTTTTTTACTTGCATTAAAGGTTTAAGTCGACTTATACTGATTGTAATTCAGATTACCAGTCTGATTCCCCATATCCCAAGGCTATAAAATGACAACTAAAAACAAAGGCGGTAGACCGTCCGTAAATCCATATTTAAAACGTAACAGTTCACTAAAATTCAATCAGGCTGAAATAGACGCTTTTGACAAATTAGGGTTATCTCTAAAAGAAGGTGTTAGACAGGCCGTATCTGAATTCTTAGCGAAAGGTTCGAGAAATGAAAAGTGCTGAAACATTAAATAATGTAGCGGCAGATGCTATTTCGCAACCCCGTTCATCCGAAATTATAACCGATATAAATACAGACCAATTAGGGTTTGTTGTTGGTATGCCGTCACGCAATATAAATACTCAAAACGACTGTCTAGACGAATTTAACAAGTATTACACCACGATTGTAACGGGTGG
>NZ_FPLG01000127.1:0-618 GCF_900120065.1 Moritella viscosa | reverse complement strand
CGAATGAAATTCTGTGTAATATCGTTATTGAAAAATGAACTGTTTTTAAGTTTTGTAAATCAGAAACTCGTGGTTGTTTCATTTTAAGTATCTCACCAATTTCTTTTTGAGATAGTTCTCTTTTTTTGCAAATCTCATTAATGAATTTCATTAAGTCTAGCTTTAATTCCTCTTCATAAATAATCGCTTCATTGTAAATATCTATTTGTTGTATGTTCATTTCCTATCTCCTTAGATTAACTTTTCCTTTATAAATATCTAACCATAAAAATTTAAATATTAAAGAAAGTAAAAAATAAAAAGCTATTACTTTAAGTGAAAACGTTGTCTTTACTCGTTTTGTTGATTTTAAAAAATTGTTATTTCTCTAAAAAATGATAAGAAAATTAGTATAAATCGGAGAAATTAAATGAGTATTTTCAACATAGATAGAATTGCATATAGCTGGAATGATCAAATCAGTAACAACAAGAAAGATAACAAAGGCGCATTAACAAAAATACTGATGTATTTTTTTATTGATAAACAGAGTAAAGAAATTTCTCTAAAACGTGCAGATTTTGGCGGTTCAATAGATCCAAATCTTCCTGATCTTGACGACTATATAAGAGTAAGAGG
>NZ_FPLG01000128.1:0-565 GCF_900120065.1 Moritella viscosa | reverse complement strand
AAGTTCTTTTTAAACACCTTACTGAGCGGCTGTTGCCGTGTCAGTGGGATGCATTATAGGGGTTTAGATCACATAAGCAATCCATTTTATGCACTTATACTGATTTAATATTTAATGCAGGAAAAACCAGCAATAACACGCGCATTAACGATCACGATTCATACGAACGGTGATAATTACAGCATAATAAGATTGGCCTGTACTGCGTTACAGATTTACCTTAAGGGTAAAACTATCGAGCACGGATATTAAGTCTAGTCATGAGCGTCCAATTGCGCCATTTTACAACCAAAATAAAACGGCTTTAGTATAAATAAATTATTACACATGTATATTCCGCGATAATAAAATCCGATATTCAGTTCAGCGAAAGAGAACTGCGTATTTTTACAAGCTAAGACCTACGAATAGTTGCTAACTTTAAATAATCGAACCCCGAATACACAAAAACCAGCCCACGGCTGGTTTTTTATTGTTGTAATTTTTATGTTCCGTAGCTTACGCTCGCGACCTTCGATTCGAACTAACAGATCACACCAATGCCATAAATTTTAGACACAAAAAA
>NZ_FPLG01000130.1:0-782 GCF_900120065.1 Moritella viscosa | reverse complement strand
AGTTAGTTCGCTAGATTTCAGGTAGCGAACCATTTCCGTTAACTCTGTAGATAGGTTAACTTTTATGGCATTTTGGGCCAGGATAACAAGGAGAGATCTTAACGTCCTGGCGACACTAACAGGTTGCGAGCAATAGCGCTGTAAAGCTTACATCTCGTTGAGATAAGTGATACTACCGCGCCACTTCGTTTTATTACTTACTATCAGCTAGACCATACAATTCAACTGGCGTCAGTATTTAATATCCATTTATACAATATGTAGATGCAAATTATAAACGTAATGATCAATATTATTTTTAAAAAAATCATACAACCCCTTGCTTACATAATATGCGTTATGCACAGTTATATTATATTGGCCTTTTTAGTTTATGGTCAAATTAGCTATACCACTACATTAAACATCTAGCTTCGATACTTCATCAACAGCACTATTTAATGCTTTGATTACTTTTGACTTTTCAGATACTGATATCCAACTATAAACTGCATTCCCCATTATCCCTGTTTGAGCTCTTTTAGCATACTCTTCAATATCAAGCCCTGCTTTTTTAGCTTCGGCAATAAAAGCCTCTAAAGCTTGTCCAGTTACATCTCTATTCATTTTGTCTTCCTTGAGTTAACTACCAGTGCACTTTACATCAAAGCACCTCATTATAGGTATTTAATATATTCATTACAACTGAAAATTTTATTGGAATATTTTTATAGCTGAAAGCTATGAGCCAGGAACAATTATTGGTGGGCGTTATTTCGCTAGATTTCACGTGGCGAACCATT
>NZ_FPLG01000132.1:0-3595 GCF_900120065.1 Moritella viscosa | reverse complement strand
TTTGAGTTGACCATTACAATCATCACCAAACGCCTTTATAACAACCTCTCTAAAATCACCCATTTCGGCTTGATGCCCAGAATTTAGATAGCTTTTAATTAACTTATCGGGCGTAGCGACACCTTTAAACTCTTTAATATTTTCAGCAAGTTCAAATAGCGGTACACACTCGCCGTGACGAGCCACTGAAAACCATTCTTCAGCATTTACAATATTCACATTTGATAACAAGAAACATAATAACGTTATTTTTTTCATAAAAGTCTCAATTGGTTACATTTAAATAAAGCATATAACGTCCTAGTAAGTGTTTAAAAACATGCTAAAGATTCACGCAGTTTTTCAATATTTTGCATACCTAAGTCACTACTCTTCCAACCAAACTGGTCATCCTCAAAGCGTGGAAATATATGTAAATGGTAATGGCTTAATTCATTAAATCTGCCATTATTTTGAATAAAAGATATACCATCAGGGCTAAATTTGTCGTTTATCCGCTGGAACAAATCTTTTGCAACATCGTTAATTTCATTATGAATAACACGTGGTAAATCAATAAATGACTCATACGGTTGTATAGGACAAATTAGAATATGCCCAAAATTAATCGGGTCATGATCTGCAAAAGCAATGACAAACTCTGATTCATAGACAATTACAGCATCAATTTCACGAGCAACGATTTTTTCTACGATAGTCACTGAATACCTCTAATCCAAAAAAGCTTATTACACGGAGTTCCGTATAACGTGAATTCCAATTTAATTATCATAAACAATACCAAATTTATCATTAATTACAAATAGATAATAAAAATAATACACCTCAACAAAATAGCCTTTAACACTGAAGTGCTAAAGGCTATTTTTTACGTTCCAGTCATGATGGCTTTATCGTTCAGGCATTAATTAGCGTAGTGTTTTTGAAAAAAAATCATCAAGCTTAGTCACCGCTTGGTTTACGAATTTTTCTTGGTCATAAAGGTCGAAGTGTTGCGCACCGTCAATTTTAAATAGTTGTGCATCTTTACCTGCTTCAGTACCTCGTTTAACAGCAACCTCACTAAAATAAGCAGAAAGTGCTTCTGTACCAACAATCGCGAGAAATGGTGTGTCGCCAATTAGCTTCATGTTTTCCGATGGGTTAAATGCATAGCGCGTATCTAATGACATTGCAGCTCGCAGCGGAGTGTAGTTTCCTACTGCAGCACCACGTTCTGGATTGCGGTAATAGTCTGCTGCTCGAATCCAAAATTCGTTCATTGATTTCGCCTTTTCAGCTGACGGAATACCATCAACTAAAATAACTTCACCTGTTTCATAGTATTTTTGGCGTGCATCGCTAGCCATTTTAATTTGTTGACGGTATTGCTCGGTTGAGTCACCAGTCAGTTGATCCATGTACTGGGTTGCACCACCCATACCATAATCAGTAAAGTCAACAAAACCACTTACTGTTGCCACTGAGTCTAATCGAGAATCTTGTATTGCAACTTGTATACTGTAACCAGCACCAGAACAAATACCGAGTTCACCTACTCGCTCTGGGTCTACGCCTGGGAAGTTACTTAAGAAAGTAATAGCATTTTTGATATCTTCAACTTTCATTGGTGCGCTTTCCATCCCTCTCGGGTAACCACCACTTTCTCCATAAGTTCGGTGGTCAAATGCTAACGTAATATAGCCTTCTTTTGCCATCTTCTCAGCATAGATACCGGCAGTCTGCTCTTTAACACCACTTGCAGGTGTGATAACAACAATCGCAGCATAGCTCTTATTTGCATCGTAGTGAGGTGGTAAGAATACGTTACCTGCTACACGGATATTTTCACTTAGAAAAGACACTTTGTTTTTACCTTGCTGATATTCAGCACCTAGGAAGCTATCGGCAATTGCAGGCGTTGTACTAAGCATCACTGCTGCGAATAAAGGTAGGCTAATTGATTTTAATTTTTTCATGTTATTCTCCAATTAAATTTCGGCTGTTTTGAAAACAACACGATTATATGGAGAGTTTCATTGTTGATATATAGGCCACAATGCAAATCTGTGTTGACTATAACTCAACAATAAATTTAAGTGTCAGTATTTGATATGTGTTACTTAGAACAAGCCTATATAAAGTCGATCAATATAAGTCTCCCTCAAAGCGCTGCTTGATAAAATCAATAAAGGTTCTTAGTCGTTTCGGTTGGTATTTATCCCTATGATATACAGCTGAAAATAAAACTGAGGGTGTATGCCACTGAGGAAGTATTTCGACTAGTCTCCCGTCACGTATCGCATCACTGCAATACATGCGAGGAACTCGGATGATGCCATTGCCAGTCAAAGCATTAGTGATAAGTGCATATCCGTTCTTTGTAACTAGGTGACCTTCAACGCTAACATCAAACTGTTCATCCTTATCTTCAACCGATTGGAAGCTCCAGCGCTTAACCGACCCAGTCAAACATCGATGTTCGTTCAGCTCTTTAGGATGTTCAGGGCTACCGTATTGCTTGATATAACTTGGACTAGCTAACGTGACAATCTCTATATTCATTAATTTTTTGGCGATAAATCCAGAGTCCTCTAACTGCCCCATACGAAAAGCAACATCAAAGTCATCCTGGATTAAATCTATTCGATGACTGCTAAAATCGAGATGAACTTGAATATGTTGGTATTCCACCATAAAGTCAGCAAGGTACTTAGATATGATATTTTCACCAATATACCCGCCTACACAATTCACCCTAATTAGCCCGCGAATCTCTTCAGTATCATCCACTGCAGCAATCAAGGCTTGATTTATCCCGTTGATGGATTTCTCGCATTCCTGATAAAGACGCTCTCCCGCTTGAGTCAGCTTTAAACTGCGAGTGCTACGCGTAAAAAGTGTTACTTGCATTTGTTTCTCAAGCGAACTTATTTGCCGAGATACATGAGATCGAGAAACAGATAATGCTTCTGCAGCTTTAGTGAAATTACCTAATTTAGCAATAAGCACAAAAGAGCGGATATCCGCTAGATTGACCTTGTTTATCATTAATGATCCTTAACTTTATTTGTAGTCATACCGCGACAGTAAATGAAATATATCATTATATATCAACAATTCGAATATAAAATGGCCGCTATAAAAGCTGGCGATCAATGGATATGACGCCAGAGTACGCAGCTATAGTTGGCGAAAAAGAGTGTCAGTCATTGCTTACAATTCGTAATGAAGGTCCAACTCTAGTTCTTGGTAAAGAGCATGAGTTATTCGGTTCTATTGCTGCTGTCTACAAAGGAATAAAGTATGAAGAATTGGGATTAACGCTTTGTTAAGCGCCGTACAAATAATTGGCTAGAATTAAGTTAGAAATACACAAAAAGGATCTAAGCTAGGACCCACCAAAATAAAAATATTTATTCACTATATAGAGGGGCTCGAGCTTGATCAACAACCAAGTTAGGTATCGGTTACGCGACACCTATTATCAGCTAAGTTTTAAGTTAATTTAAAACTCGTTCTTTCGAGCTTTTGTTCTGATGATAAAATTTTAACTCTTCTATTTTTTGTCTTGCAACGTCCTCAGTTAAAACATTTTGCTTAACCAACCATTTAA
>NZ_FPLG01000157.1:0-806 GCF_900120065.1 Moritella viscosa | reverse complement strand
TTTAGTGGGGGTCGCGAAAACAGCATTAGATACCGCACATTTATTGCCAGCATTTGAACAAGAACCGCCATTGGCCACGGATATTGAATTTTTAAGAAAGGTAAGCCCAAAAAAGCCAGTCGATTATAGCTGGCAAGATAAAGCGGTTAAAAATATTAGTCATTGGAAAAGCTTACAAACAAAGTTAGAACAAGGATTTTTTGCTGTCAATATGGCCAGTACGGGTTGTGGTAAAACAACGGCCAACGCAAAGGTTATGCGTGCTTTGTCTACTGATGGTAAAAGTTTACGCTATATTTTAGCGCTAGGTTTAAGAACATTAACACTACAAACTGGTGATGAATATCGTAAGTTGATTGGGCTAGATAATTCCCAGTTAGCTGTGCTAATTGGTTCAAAAGCGGTGGCTGAATTACATAATAAATCTGTTCAGGAAGATGCTGCCTTAAATGCTGAAGAGAGTGGATCTGAATCTCAAGAAGCGTTATTGGATGAGTTTATTCATTACGAGTGTGACATTCCAGACACTATATTATCGACAGTATTAAAGAAAGAAAAAGATAAGCAGTTTTTATATGCACCAGTGTTGGCTTGCACTATCGATCACATGATGTCTGCGACTGAAACACTGCGAGGTGGGCGTTATATCTTACCGAGTTTACGTTTAATGTCATCAGATTTAGTCATTGATGAAGTGGATGACTTTACGGGGTCGGATCTTATTGCTATCGGTCGATTGATTCATCTTGCTGGCATGCTAGGGCGTAAAGTAATGATTTCATCTGCGACTATACCTCCCTCTTTAG
>NZ_FPLG01000133.1:0-5061 GCF_900120065.1 Moritella viscosa | reverse complement strand
CCGATCCATAACTGGAAAGCAGCCATGAATCGTTTTATCATTGAATTTGAAGACCGATTAAAAGATCATCTCTAAAATGGTAATTACACAGAATCATTTACAGGGTCTCGATTTAACCATCGATAGTTAATATTTCTACCTTACCTATTGCACTTCACGTTATATTTATTTAAAATCCTTTCAAACCAAATCGTTATTAAGTCTAATCAGCTTAAATCACTGCAACTTATTTAAACATTAGGTTGTGGAGATACAATGCAAACGCTCTATAAATTTATACCCAGCTCCAAGTTAACCCATAAAGAGCTGGCGTTCCTGCAGCTGCCTAATGAAGTTATTAGCCAGCTCTCGCGTGTACGCGATATTAAATCCGTGCTCAGGCCACTACCTAGTCAATTTAGCACTTCTTTCGGGCAATCTAGTGATCAACAGATCTTAACGATAATTCAGCGACTATTGTCAAATGGTCAGTGGGTTGCAATCGGGTTGAACCCAAGAACTGTGCCTATTACAGCGTCCCAATTTGCCTCATTCCCAGTGATAAAACAGCATGTCGACAGAGTTAAAACCACGGATAAACCTAAAGTTGTTAAAGCAAATTTTACCGCAGTAAAAGATGATGTATACCTGGCTCCGCAAACATCATATGTTCCTGTAGAACCTATTCCTGAGCATAAAATAGTGGTGGAGTTAGCAGGACAAGGACGTAGTGAACCAACCTTTCTTCGATTAAGTAAAACAGATCTTCAAAACTACAAAATAACGAAACCGCATCAAGACATTGCAGCAGAACATCGTAGCTTAGCTGTTTTTAAAGCATTGGAAAAAGAGCCCAAAAGCTTGTATCTCGCAATACCTCTTCAAGGCCGTCCTGAGCCATTAACTCTACTGCTCGTTGACAATATAGAACCTGTTGATAAAAGCATGGAAATGGCCGAGTGGGATAATGTTTTAGTCCCCGTTTTTCCGCAATATTATTTAGGTGATGATCAAGACAAAAATAAAGTAAGCCTATACGAATCAGGATATATTTATGTCTTATGGAAAAACAAAGTATGGCGAGAATTAAGTGTTGATCAAAAAGGCTATTTTTGTGATGTGGAATTAGAATACTACCGTAATCAACAGGCTGAAACAGTTAAAAAAACAAGGCATGTAAATATTAACTTTTTTGATGAAGATAGATATGGTCGACTTTGTTCTGATGACAAATTTGCTATCTATCAGAACGGAGAGCTGGTGTTTGAAGGTGTTCTTGATGAATTTGGTTCTGCTCGAGTCTTTGGCCTAACGGAAGACAAAGTAACGGCTGAATGTTACCGAGAGGATGGAGAGCATTTAGTTGTCGAGTTAGATACAGTTGAGAGTCCCTTTAAAGGAGGACTTAAAGTATTACGTGAACCATCGGGTGTTCCACTATCAAACATCTGGGTGCCGTACAAAATTAAAGGTGAGGTGCAAACAGACCTCAAAATGCTGTATAGCCAACGTCAATTAATGTCATCTGAATTGAGTAAATTAGAAAGTGAAGGCGATAGTCGTTTAGTTGATCTTAGTGGGTTAGCTGCTTACAGTGACTCACAACATTTTGACGCCGACAATACGCTGGTTTCTGAACTAATTGCTAGCCCATTACCCGACGGCCAAAATGTAGGGTTATTGAAAGGGTTGTTGGGGACTAATACCGCCGGTGTTTATTTAAACCCGCCTGCACCGTCTATTCGGTTTACCTATCTTATCGACCTTCATTGTGACCAGTCAGATGACTATTTTGAATTAAGTTGTGTTGATGATAAATGGAGTCAAAAGGTTTATTTAAGAGAAACCGAGTTTATTGACAAACATCGCAAAGAAATTGTTTTCACAGGTTGGTTACCCGAAGTTGAAAAGGTTAATTTAAAACGGTACTGCGCAGGTTTTGAGTTGCATGATAAACAGGAAGCTATGTCCATTCATGCAAACATCGCAATTACTGATTTGTTGTGATGTTTAAAGTTAAATGAGTTGTGGCCTTCTAGTTAAAACTAGGTTTATAAATTTATGATAAATAGGTGTGTTAATGATCGAAGCGTTCAATAATGAAGTAGAACTGAAATTAAATGAATTGGACTGTGACAGGCTTAAGGCTATTTATTGGCTCAAGATAAGTATTGGTATTTTTGTACTTTTTAGTTCACTTACAGTTATAAGTGCACCTGATAGTGTTGGCATTCTTCTGATAATGACGATTGCGTTATCCCGAGTGTATATTTTATTTAATAGGCATTGGGGGGAGTACAAACGTAAGTATAAGGAGTTTCTTATTTCACGCTTAACGGCTTCAATTAATGATTTATTTAATTATGACCCACACAAAATAATCAGTGATGATGAATTCGAAAAAAGTAAATTATTCTCGAAACCATATACTTACTTTAAACGGGGGGATTTCTTCTCTGGCTCTATAGGTCAAATACCAGTTGAGTTTTCTGAAGTCAATACAATATCCTTACAGAGCGGTCATTATGAATCTTCTCGCTCTATTAATAAGACTGTTTTTAATGGTATTTTTTTTAAAGTAGATGTCGATAATTTTTTTGAAAGGGCTTTATTCGTTTGCCCTAATGAAAGTAGGTTAGATCGTTACTTTGGTTTACCGAAAAAAATAAATGATGAATATATGAGGAAGTACGTAAGTTTAGAATCTCCTGATTTTTCTGAATATTTCAATGTTTTTTGTAATGATAAGAGTGTAGTTCCCGATCTATTGCCTGTAGCTGCTATGGAACACTTAGTTTATATGAGAAGGTCTTTAGGTTCTGATATACGACTTGCATTTGTTGGTTCAAATATTATGATTACAGTATCGAAAGAAAAATCATATAGTGAGCCCAAATTGTTTAAACCTGCTATCTCATTGGAACAAGCGTCTGAACTGCATATAATTATAATTGGTAACATTAAATTAGTAACTGAGCTTATTGAAAGTTTTTCATTGAGTTGTGAGACGGCTGGCTCTTTGTAGGCTATTGAAAAATTTTTCAAAGGGAAAATTAACATCCCATCCGTTAGTATTATTGGTAGCAAATAGTAGTATCAACCTCACTTACCTCGATTAAGCTTGCATGGATTTTCTACATGTAAGCTTAATCACATGACTTATAAAAATAAAAAATAAAAGTCAAAAACTAAATAATGGAATTATTTAAATGAAAAAGCATCAAGGTATTGTTTTGCTCTTGGGGTTGTCAATGTTGTTACTGCAAGCTTGCGGTCAACCTTCACCAGCAGTGAATAAAACAGAGACTAAGCCCGAGCCTGTAGCAGAGGTCATTACCGAAAAGCGTGATTACGTGACCGAGCATAACTACATCACCTATGATGACGAAAGCCATCCGTTAGGCATGCCTCAATATAACGTTTATAAAGCCAAAGAATGGCCACGTGAAGATTTAGATAATGCAGAATCATACGACCAACCACGTCTACAGTTCTTTTGGGATAACGGTAATTCACGAAAGATGAAAAGCGATGCTTATGAAAAGCGTTTTAAAATATGGAGTATGAAGCTTGATGGCTCTGATTTACGCTTGGTCACGGATGATTTTGATGGTCGCACGCGTGGTACATTACGCCGTTCACCGAACAATCGTTATTTAGCTTATGCATATGCGAATGATGGTCTGCATAAAGTCCTGTTTGATTTAAAAACCCAAGAGTCAATTATACTCGGTTCAAGTTCTACACTGCCTATTTTAGTCTGGGCTGAAGACAGTAGTTATTTATATTATTCCAACGGCCGTGAATACATTAAATATACCCTGGCTACAAAGAAAAAAGAGGCTGTTGATATTGATTTAACACCGGAAACCGTAATATATGGGGGGAAGCGTGTTGTTGTATATGATTTTGGTATCGGTGTTTATAGGGAGTCTGATAATAAGGCACTTTACAGTATAGTTACGGAAGAAGAAGGTGTTATTCCAGCTGAGCAAGGTTTATATAGAGATAAAGCAATCAGTGCTAACGGTAAGTATGCCTGGGCTAAAAACCGTTATCATAAAGTGTTTATTGATGTTGAGAATAAGACTTGGTTTGCGGTTGATAATAAAGGCAAAGATAAATGGAAAATACACACCATGGAAAATATCAGTGTTAATGGTGATGAATATCAAGAGGGTGCTGGCACAGTTAGACTTTATGCCATGGATAAGTTAGGTAACAAACGTTCATATAAAATTTGGTCCACTATAAATACTGGCGCTAACGCTCGATTTTCTAATGTTTACAATGCATTTGCCAATCATGGTCGTTTTTTTACTACGGAGGGTAAATAATGGCTACATGTGAATCACCAGTGAAGGATTTAGGTCAACCTGTTTATTTGTTTGGCTGCCAATTTCCATTTAAACAAACAGGTAAAACTAGAGAATATCCTTTATGGAATGAAAATGTTGATCACCGAAAGAATAAAGATTTAAAAAATGTCCGCCCACTACCTTTTATTCCGGTTGCTGTAAACATCGCAAGCAATGCTGATAGCGATGAAAAACCCATGCTGTGGGGGACCTGCGCTGAGGGACGTTTGAATAGCTTAGGTGTGGGTACATCCCGTCATCAAGACGCTAATAGCCATGACATATTACGTCAAGCTGCGCCTTTACATTAACTTTGTAGGATGGCGTCTTAACTATTTGTTTATTTAGTGTTTAACGCTAAAATACGCTTGAACTAAACCCTAAAATTATTTATCATTTCTGTTGTAAACCAAATCGCTTCATTAAGTCTAATCAGCTTAACATCACTGCAACTCATTTAACGGCTAGGTTATGGAGATTGCATGAGCATGCACACAATATCAATACTCTGCAATTTATCCCCAATTAAAACGCGGGCGGCTTCTCTGCACGCACTGTTTAATCACGTGACTTATCAAAATAAAAGTCAAAAACTAAATAATGGAATTATTTACATGAAAAAGCATCAAGGTATTGTTTTGCTCTTGGGGTTGTCAATGTTGTTACTGCAAGCTTGCGGTCAACCTTCACCAGCAGTGAATAAAACAGAGACTAAGCCCGAGCC
>NZ_FPLG01000134.1:0-1872 GCF_900120065.1 Moritella viscosa | reverse complement strand
TAACCCCGATCTCGAAGACCATCAATGGCGCAAGCAGTTCTTTGGTGACATGCCGCATTACCTTAGTCGCTATTTTGCCGAGCGTTACATCAAAGCCTTTAAACGTAATGGCCGTCAATACGCCAACAAGTACTTAAGAAAAACTGTGGGCGCTAAGATTAACCCACGTTTAAAAAAGGTATTAGCACAATATAACCAGCAAGCTAAATACCGTGATTCTTATATCCGCAGTGGCGACTTGTTCCGCGAAAAACTGCTCGCAGAAATGGATAAAAGCGAACTCAAAGTATTAGCGCAACAGTACGCTGATTTCTTTGCCGTACAACTCGATAACCAAGCTGCAGAACAGGATGAAGCCCAAGGCTACGATCAGTCTATTATCCAGGTCTTTTGTGGCCTACGTGAAATTAGCCGTAAGTTTGGTTATACACCACCCTATGATAAACCCGAATCTGACTTAACAGCTGCAGAAGCAGAGTGTGGCATTTTACGCTTAACCTGTAATCGTGCCTGGGAAAGTAAACTAAAAGCCAAGCGCTCGATAATGCGCGAGCACCTAGCAATAGCTGTAGGTCAAGTGCAAAAGTCAGCAAGCCCGTATTGTTCCCGTGACTGTCTGCATGAATGGAAGAACCAAAAACAACGTAACCGTGATTTCATCAAAGGCATGTCGGTCTTTGATGAAGACATGGATGAAGAGATAGCATTGTCCGAGATGTTCTATAAATCCACTGGTAACCCAGCCATTCGCCGTTGCGAGCTTATGGTTCGGATGCGTGGTTACGAGAATATTGCCCAAGCTATGGGTTGCGAAGGACTGTTCCTTACCTTAACCGCACCATCCAAATATCACCACACCCGAAAAAAGGGCGGCTTTATCGATCACTGGATGGGTAACAGTCCCCGTGATGCACAGCGTTATTTATGTAGCGTTTGGGCTAAAATCCGCGCTCAATTCAAACGTGATGATATTTCAGTATTTGGTATCAGAGTTGTCGAGCCACATCACGACGGTACGCCACATTGGCACTTACTGTTATTCATGCAGCCGCATGATGTAAAGCGGGCGAGTGAGGTATTTACGCATTATGCAGTACAAGAAGATTTTAAAGAACTGTTCCCGACCATAAACAAGAAACAAATAGCAGTAGGGCCACCGAACTTACGTACTCGATGCGAGATTGTTGCTATCGATTCTGAACTGGGTTCTGCAACCGGCTACATTGCTAAATACATAAGCAAGAACATTGATGGTTATGCCATGGATGACGAAAAAGACGACGAGACAGGGCGCGACCAAAAAGAAATGGCCGCGCACGTGACTGCCTGGGCAAGTCGTTGGCGTATTCGTCAGTTTCAAGCGATTGGTGGAGCACCGGTTACCACGTATCGGGAATTACGCCGTTATGCCAACAACGACGTAAACACATTCAAAAGCTATGTTGCCTTGCTCAATGCAAAACAACAATACACTCTATTTACCGAATTATTCCCAGACCAAAACTCTTATCTTATGGGTCCTAAATTAGACTTTCAGGGGCCACGTTTAAACTATGCTGCAATGAACTCGTTACAGCGTTGGGATGTGCTTACTGGCAAATACAAAGCAGAATTAAAAACAGACATCGATAACGCATCCACAGCAATGAAGTGTGCTGATAAAGGCGACTTTGCAGGGTATGTCATGGCGCAAGGTGGCCCATTCGTGAAGCGTAAAAACCTGCTCATTCGTAATGATTATGATGGCACCGAGATGGGTAATGAATACGGGGAGTACGTAAGTAAGATCCAAGGCTTTAAAGTTACCAATGAAACACCGGTTAAGACTCGGCTACGCAACTGGGTGATCCAACGCAAGTCTCAAGCATTGCT
>NZ_FPLG01000135.1:0-981 GCF_900120065.1 Moritella viscosa | reverse complement strand
TTTAAACGGGGTTTAACAAAAACAGCCCCCGTTTAAAATGTCCTATTAGAGCCTCATTTCTGACAGTTTAATCCGTTAAATATCCCACATATCCTCAAGATGATTTTGCACTAAACTAGTGTATTTATGTTTCGGATAAAACATAACGTGAACACTGATTTTCTATATTACTTTATTTACTGGAATTACGGTGTACTTATTTACAATCTTAATCACGCTTTGGATTAAAATAGTCTTTATTTACTTTAGGTGTATTAAAAGTTCAATATAATCAATATGATTTAGAGTACTTAAAATAAATATAGGAGAGGTAATGTCTAAACACAAACTACTTACAGAGCAAGAATATGAAGCCGAAGCTAAACAGCATATTGACTGGCTTAATTGGATATTTGGAATTACAACATTTGTACTGACCTTAACATCACTTCAATTTGATCATCCATGGAAAGTGTGTTTTGTTGGTAGTTTCTTAATTGTTCCAATGTATATACATGGTTATAGGTCATTCCCTCCTTCGCTCATAACATTGAGGGAATTGTGTAAAGAGGACCCTAAAAACGAGGAGTTAAAGGAATTAACTGAGCGCTTGGAGAAAAAATTCCATGGAATACGAGTGTTCATTTCTGCAGCTCCATTTTGGATCTCTATGGTATTTTACACTTTTGTTTTTGGTACTATGATTGAGTCCTTTGATTTTGTACTCCCGTGGATCGAATGGATTAAAACTTAATAAATATTTTACTTGTTCTCATTAAAAGGAGTTAGTTGATGATAGGAAAAATTTTATCTACTGTGGCGTTGTTTACTGCTTTTAATGTTGTGGCTGAAAACGAGTCTATCGAGTCATTTAGTAAAGCCAAAAAGTTACTGGCGCAAAAGGTTTATTACGATCATCGCGTGACATTGTATTGTGATGCTACTTTTGACGAGAAGAAGTTTATAGATATGCCAAAGGGTTATAGAGCAACTGCGGGCTAT
>NZ_FPLG01000137.1:0-3353 GCF_900120065.1 Moritella viscosa | reverse complement strand
ACTGAGAGATATATCCACCTTCAGCTACACCCTACGCCCTCCCGTTGGAGCCTCAAAAGAGACTTCCCGTCACAGTGGGAGAAACAAACCTTATTACCGTTAGGCTTACTCTCAACCTAGTGTAGTGAAGTTGAGTGCCGTATTACATCATTTAGGGTTTGTTTGTTCGCTGGCTACCATATCTGACAATCCTTGATTAGTAGCGGGATGCTAACATCTGTCCAAAACATCATGATTCCAAACAGATCTGAGAATACTTCTTGAAAGCGCGTTAATAAATGACTATTATTAACGGACTTCTGGCGGTCAACCAATGAAGTGAAGTATCCGAAAAAACCAGCTTACAGGCTGGTTTTTTCACATCTGGACAAAATATTACTTTCAATTAGTGAAAACGGCAAGGTTTTATCGCTACAACCCATTATAAATCATCATTTATTCGTCCAAACCAAAAAACCTCTTAAAATAGAGCTTTTCAGCTCAAAATTAACTGAATCACACTTTCCCCAATATAGTGCAAAATCATCTTTCCAAAACTACCGGCTAAAAGCGATTTTAAGTCGCTAAAACGAGGCTTAGGGATGTTTATTTGCTTGAGTGATGAAATGGCACTGCGCATTATCACCTTTATGTTCAATAGGCCACTCAGGGGCGATTTTAGCCCTAGTTATAAAAAGCTTCCAACTAGGAGGCCAAATTCAATAAACCACTACAATATGTAAAAACACCTGTTATTGCTTCAATATAGTTATTTTACCTATGCCTTTAGTGATAACTTAATTTTAAATGATGATAATATTGTTAAATAACATTAACTTTATTGGATAATTATTTATGCAAGGTCAATTTTGTACAGTGAAAGGATTTAAACCTAGCGCTAGAACTCTAGCTTATGTTGCAGATATGAATAATGTAGTGGAAATGTCTACATTATTAGGACAAATAATAAAAAAGGTACCAATTTTTCAGATATTTGCAGGTCGAAATACTTATGCAGCAGCCACATTTGCTTCAATGGGTTATAATGTGTGGAGTTATGACTGGTCTTTACTCCAAAACTCTTTTAAATCTATAGGCCTAATAAGACAGGGACGCCTAAGAACAATTGCTCTCTCCGCTGCGGAATCAACGAGTGGTGAAGAACGAAAGTTTTGGAGATGCACATACAATGCATTATAAAAAAATATTAATTTCAATCTTAATCAGTACGTCTTTTTATTCTAATTCAGAGATAATTAATTCACCTTACTCGGAGGGATTAGCTTTAGCTGAAAGCTACATTAACTACGAAAAAAAAGTAGGTGAATGTTCATCCTACAGACATAGAAAAATAAACATGGACAACATAGACACGTCTTGGATCTCTACTCTTGACCAAAAGACTATGGAAGCCGTAATTATATTTATACACTCTTCAGAACAAGATTCATGCTCTGAAAAAGAGCGTGGAAATTATGTTATAACACTTGTGAACTACACGATTAAAACAAAAGATAGAACAGCTTTAGACGACTGGCTAAAGCTTCATAAAGTAATTATCGAGACTGATAGTATGCGAGAGTCATTAAACAAATTAAACCCTGATGATTTTTACAAATTCGTTTCAAATCCTGAGTTTAAAAAAGGATTTGATGTATTCGATGCAATCGATAAGTTTAATGCTGAAATGTAACCCATATTAATTTAGGGGGCCTGTAAATAATTCCGTGTAATTACAGTCATGTATCCAATCTAGCAATAAACTAAAAAGGCTAATGTTTGTCACTGCGCATAACGCATGTTATGTAAGATTGGAGTTATAAATATTACTTGGTAATATTTATCGTGTTCGCTACGTGAATTTTAACCAGGCATTGCCCTGTTACTTGAATTTAGAACACGTAGCGCACCATTAATCACCCAAATTC
This sequence comes from Moritella viscosa, assembly GCF_900120065.1. Lineage (NCBI taxonomy): Bacteria > Pseudomonadati > Pseudomonadota > Gammaproteobacteria > Alteromonadales > Moritellaceae > Moritella > Moritella viscosa. Next base: position 1,446 of record NZ_FPLG01000137.1, on the reverse strand, counting down.
AACAGTGATCTTAGTAAATCCAACTTTTTGAGCATTAGCCACTGCCGCATCGATAGTTTTAAACCCTCTTGGGTGGCCTTTTGCATCTCGTTGAGATGTCATAGGGTGATCACGTCCGTTTTTTGTTTTTACAGAAAGCATATATCCGCCTACTAATGGCGCTCGAAAAACCGTAGCAGAAATTAACCCACCCGCATCGAATGCCGTTTGCATTTCTTTTAATTCCATAAAGACCTCAAAAGCATAAGTTGATGTATCAAATCCAAGTTTTGAATGTAAATCAAATCCCAATAAAACACGATCAAATTTTGATTTTGATTGACGTTAAATTTAAGGAGGTATAATAATTAGTTCGCCTCGTAGAGCAGGAGACGTTGAGCACGCAGTGCGAATAAGGACAAAGTAAAGAATATGATACCCGCTCGCGTGGTACATGTACTTTACCTATCCTGCCTGATATATCATAGCGATAATCCACGATAAAAAACGCGATACACTGCGATATATTGCTATTAACTGACATACCAAATGAGAAATTAATAATTTCCACTGTACATTATGCCTTCGCTTTGTTTTCATAGTGTTATACCATAAATATTCGCACTTAATCTCAAAAGTAGACCAAATGCCATTATCACTGTCAGATAGAGTTAAAATACGAAAGGGTAAGCTAATGAAAAGTTCTGGATTGAACTTATCACTTTTTTTAGCTCAAAAAAAAGAGATCCAGATGGCATATGACAACGGCTATTCTATCAAGGCTATCTGGGAAACACTTCAAGCGGAAGGAGCTATCACCTACTCATACTCAACATTTGCGAGATATGTAAATCGTCACTTGAATACACGATTGAAAGAAGACAAGGGAGTTGAAAGTTCAATAACGACTAAAACACAGTCAAAACAAAAAATGGTGAATTCATCACGAACACCAAAAAATACACCTCCAACAAAACCTAAAAATAAGTTCAATTGGTCACCTAACTATGATGCAAAAGCCCTAACAGGGTGATCTTAACGTATGCGAACCAAATAGATATTACTTAGTAATATCTATTACTGTCACATATGACAAATTTCTAATTTTATTGAGTTTATAGTTAGCGCATTTTGATTCCCGATCATGCTATTTGCATCATGTTGCATAGGCGTAGCCGTTACCTGCCTTTCTGCAAAACTGCTTTTAGCTTAGAGTATGCGTCCATGCGTAGATTCTTGGGCTTAACTTAATTTGCGAAAAAACGATGAATATTTATGCATTTTTAGGAAATTTTTTCCGCTCGCCTAAGTATTCATTACAATTGCATAGATCGAACGTTTTATGAATATAAAGAAGAGTGAGGCAAGAACCACCAGAGAGCATAGGGCTAACCCTTCAGCTACGCTGAACCCCTACCCAGACAGACTATGAAAAGTCGGAGAGTATCAGATTCATTCTACGTAATT